>CAYQKN010000005.1:0-46956 GCA_964417885.1 uncultured Burkholderiales bacterium
CTGATTGATGACGCATGGCCATTTGCAGCGGTGGACTGGGGGCAAATCCGCGCTGATGCATTGCCGAGATTGCCGCCGCCATACGCCGCGGCATCGGTATTGAGTACTTCGCGCCAGGCCCGGGTGCCATCCGGCAGGCCGATCCGGTAGCCTTCACGCGGCACCGGCGTGAAATTGCACACTACCATCACCTGTCCCCTGTCTCCATCGTGACGCAGCCAGGCGAATACCGACTGCTCGGCATCCCTGGCAACGAGCCATGAAAATCCGCTCGATTCGCAATCCCGCGCGTGCAGTGCCGGCTGCTGCCGGTAGAGCAGGTTGAGGTCGCGCACCAACCGCTGTACGCCGGCATGTCGTTCATCCTGCAACAGGTGCCACGGCAATTGCTGGTTCTCGTTCCATTCGTCGGACTGTGCAAATTCCTGGCCCATGAAAAGCAGTTTCTTGCCGGGATGTCCCCACATGAAGCCGTAGTATGCCCGCAGGTTGGCGTAGCGCTGCCACTCGTCGCCGGGCATTTTTGCCAGCATGGAGCCCTTGCCGTGCACCACTTCGTCATGCGAAATCGGCAGCACGAAATTCTCGCTGAACGCATACAGCAGCCCGAAAGTCAGCTTGTCATGGTGCCAGCGCCGATGCACCGGCTGCTCGCGAATATATTGCAGCGTGTCGTTCATCCAGCCCATATTCCACTTGTAGTGAAAGCCGAGGCCACCGGCAAATACCGGTGCTGACACGCCAGGAAACGCGGTCGATTCCTCGGCGATGGTGATCGCCCCGGGACACTCGCTGCCAATGACTTCGTTGATCCGGCGGAACAGTGAAATCGCCTCCAGGTTTTCGCGTCCGCCGTTCGCATTCGGCACCCACTCGCCCGGCAGCCGGCTGTAATCGCGATACAGCATCGAGGCGACCGCATCGACACGCAGGCCGTCAACGCCGAACCGCCCGAGCCAGTAAAGGGCGCTGCCGGCCAGAAAATTTCGCACCTCGGCGCGGCCATAGTTGTAGATCAGCGAATTCCAGTCGCGATGAAAACCTTCCCGCGGGTCGGCATACTCGAACAGCGCCGTACCGTCGAACATCGCCAGTCCATGCGCATCGGCCGGAAAATGTGCCGGCACCCAATCGAGCAGCACACCCAGGCCCTGGGAATGACAGGCATCGATGAATCGCTGCAAACCGGCCGCATCGCCAAAGCGCGCGGTCGGCGAATACAGTCCCAGCGCCTGGTATCCCCAGGATGCGTCAAACGGGAACTCGGTGACCGGCAGCAACTCGAGATGGGTGAAGTTGAGTGCCGCGGCATAGCTCGGCAACCAGTCGGCCAGTTCGTCCCAGCTTGCGAAACTGCCCGAGCGGCCGTGCCGCCACGAGCCGGCATGAACTTCATAAATGGATACCGGCGCCGTACGCAGGTTTGCCGTCCCGCGTGCTGCCGGAAGCTGCCGTGGCACCGGCATCGGCACCACCCTGCTGGCGGTGTCGGGTCGCAATTGCGACGCGCGCGCATAGGGGTCGGCCTTGAGCGGCAACAATTCGCCCGCCGCACCGACCAGTTCAAACTTGTAGAGTGCGCCGAGGCCGGCGCCGGGCACGAATATTTCCCACACGCCGGCATCGTGGCGCAACCGCATCGGATGCCGGCGGCCATCCCAGGAGTTGAAATCGCCGACCACGCTCACCCGCCGCGCATTTGGCGCCCAGACGGCAAAGCGGACGCCGTCTACTCCGGCGGCCTGGCAGACATGCGCACCCAGCAGGATGTAAGGCGACGGATGGACGCCGTGATGAAACTGTGCGAGTTCTTCGGCTGGCAGCTGGGGGCCAAAGGCATAGGCATCAGCCATGCTGGTCTCGGTGCCAGAGATCCAGAGCACCTTGAGGCGATAGTCAAAACGCTTGCGCCGCCGCGGAATGGACGCCTCGAACAGTCCATCCGGATGCCGCAAGCGCAGTTCGGCCAGCGTTCGACCGGACCCGGCGTCGCACACCCAAACCGATGCGGCGCCCGGTAAAAACGCCCGCAGCCAGAGCCGCCCGCTACGGTCTGCATGCAGTCCGAGCACCCGGAACGGGTCGCCATGCCGGGCATCAACCAGCGCCGCAACATCGGCTTCTGCAAGCATGGTCCGCTCCGTGTCTAGGCCGCAGCGGCCGCGTTACGAAACGGCGGCACCATCAGCCGGCAACGACCATACCTCGCTGACGTACTGGCGAACGGTGTGGTCAGCCGAGAAGCTGCCCATGCCGGCCACGTTGCGCAATGCCGTTTCGGTCCACGCTGCCGGATCGTCAAACAGCGCATCGACCCTGCCCTGGGTTTCAACATAGGAACGAAAATCCGCCATCAGCATGTAAGTATCCCGATTGGTCAGGCTGTCGATCAGCAAATGGTAACGCCTTGGGTCGCCGGGCGAAAAATCTCCGCGCGAAATCGCATCGACAACCCGCTTCAATGCGTGGTCCTGTTCAAGGTACAGCTTCGGGTCATAGCCCAGCTCCTTCATCTTCGCTACCTCGGCGGCACGCAATCCGAACACGAACATGTTTTCCTCGCCGATCGCCTGCGCCATTTCAATGTTGGCGCCATCCCAGGTGCCAATGGTCAGCGCACCGTTGAGCGCGAACTTCATGTTGCCGGTGCCGGATGCCTCGGTGCCGGCCGTCGACAGCTGCTCCGACAGATCCGCCGCCGGGATGATCTTCTCCGCCAGCGATACGCCGTAGTTTGGCAGGAAAACCACCTTCAGCCGATCGCCGATCCGCGGATCGCTATTGACCACGCGCGCGACATCGTGGATCAGCCGGATCACCAGCTTTGCCGCCTGGTACGCCGACGCCGCCTTGCCGGCAAAAATGACCGTCCGCGGGGTCCAGTGCGCCGCGGGATTGGCAACGATCGCCTGGTAGCGATGGATCACATGAAGCACGTTGAGCAACTGTCGCTTGTATTCGTGCACGCGCTTGATCTGCACGTCGAACATGCTCGCCGGGTCAATGGTCATGCCGAGTTCGCGGCGGACATGGTCGGCAAGGCGCTGCTTGTTGGCCAGCTTGGTCTTCTGGAATTGCTGGCCGAGTCTTTTCTGCCCGGCTTTCCCCGCCAGTGCTGCCAGCGCGTCCAGGTCGTGGCGCCATTGTCTGCCGATATGCTGGTCAATAACGGCGGAGAACGCCGGATTGGCCTGCATCAGCCAGCGGCGCGGCGTGATGCCGTTGGTGATATTGAGAAAGCGATCCGGCCAGATCGCCGCGTAATCGGCAAAAATCGTCTCCACCATCAACGCCGAGTGCAACGCCGATACGCCATTCACCTTGCGTGAGGCAACGATCGCCAGCGATGCCATGCGAACCCGCCGCTCGCCGGTTTCGTCGATCAGCGACACCCGTTGCACCATGGCCGGGTCGGCAGGAAACTTGCGCCGGACCTGGTCGAGAAAGCGCAGGTTGATTTCGTAAATGATCTCCAGGTGCCGCGGCAACAGGGACTGCAGCATTTGCACCGGCCAGGTTTCCAGCGCCTCCGGCATCAAGGTGTGATTGGTGTAACTGAAGGCATCACGCACCACCCGCCAGGCATCGTCCCAGGTCATGCCATGCTGGTCGAGCAACAGCCGCATCAATTCTGCCGGTGCCAGCGCCGGGTGCGTGTCATTCAGGTGCACCGCGTTGCGGCGCCCGAAGGCGGACACATCGCTGGTTTCGCGCAGGTGCCGGGCGAGCATGTCCTGCAGCGACGCGCTGACCAGGAAGTACTCCTGCTTGAGGCGAAGTTCACGTCCCGCCACCGTGCTGTCGTCCGGATAAAGCACCCAGTTGAGGCTGGCGGCCTGCTGGCGATGGGTGGCGCTGGCAAGCTGCTCGCCGCGGCAGAAAGTGCCGAGATCCAGCGGTTCAGCCGACTCGGCCTGCCACTGGCGCAGGGTAGAGACCTTGTCGGTACCGTGGCCCGGAACGATGAAGTCATAGGCGTGCGCGGTCAAGCGCACGGCCGGATTCCAGCGCCGCCCGCCGCCGTCGCTTTCCACCACGCCACCCAGGCCGACCGGGTAGCGGATCTCATGCCGGGCCAATTCCCACGGGTTGCCGTATTGCATCCAGTCGTCCGGCACTTCAACCTGGCATCCATCCTGGATGCGCTGGGCAAACATGCCGTTCTCGTAGCGCATGCCGTAGCCGAACGAGGGCAAGCCAAGGGTGGCAAAGGAATCGAGGAAGCAAGCGGCGAGCCGGCCGAGCCCGCCATTGCCGAGTGCTGCGTCCGGTTCGCTTTCCAGCATCGCTTCGGCCGAAACCCCGCCTGCGCGATGCACGGCCACTTGCTCGCCGGACACGTCCAGCGCGGCAAACGCGTTGTCGAGCGCTCGCCCGATCAGGAATTCCATCGACAGGTAATGAACCCGTCGAACGGCACCGCGCGCCGCATCCTGCGCCTGCGTTGCCGCCCAGCGATCTGCCAGTAGCGCGCGGCATGCGCCGGCCGCCGCCATCATGCTGGCTAGCGCCGTGGCCGGATCGGACCTCTGGCCCAGCTGGCGACGGAACTCGAGTTGAAGGGCCCGGCTGACGTTCGCTGATCGCGCATGCTGCGCCGGTGTTTTGTTGTCCATCACACTGCCGGTTTTGTTCATACTCATCCCTGCACGGTTGATTTGCGAGGCGGTACAGCTCTGCAGCAACAAGGTCAGGAATCATCCCGGACGCGCGCACCGGTCCCACGTGAACAGGCTATGCCCAAGATGTCTTCGACCACACGCAAATTGTAGCGCAAGAAACGACAATTTGTGTAGTTATCCTACATATTAAATTGCCAGATAATTATTAAATAATTGTTTTTTAATTGTTTTTAGAACTTCCCTCGTTTTATATTGGATTGAATCTCGGGGTCAAAAAATGTATATTAATTACCTCAGCGACGAGCAAACCCGATTAAGCAATCAAGAAAAACAGGCTTGAAGCCCATATTGAGCCCGGAGGAGACGAGATGGCAGGTGTTCGACTGGCTGGCGTGCAGAAGGCCTTTGCCGACGTACAGGTACTGCGCGACATCAATCTTGAGGTCCGGGATGGTGAGTTCATGGTGTTTGTCGGGCCGTCGGGTTGTGGCAAGTCCACCTTGCTGCGGGTAATCGCCGGCCTGGAAGAAATCACCGGCGGTGAATTGTCGATCGGCGGACGGGTGGTCAACGACATGCCGCCAGCCGAGCGCGGCATCGCAATGGTGTTCCAATCCTACGCACTCTATCCGCACATGAACCTGTACGACAACATGGCGTTCGGCCTCAAGCTGGCCAACATGCCGGACAGCGCGATTCAAAGCGCGGTGCACAATGCGGCGAAGATACTCAACATCGATCACCTGCTCGAGCGCAAACCCAGGGACCTGTCGGGCGGGCAGCGCCAGCGGGTGGCGATCGGCCGCGCGATCGTGCGCAAGCCTGAGGTATTCCTGTTCGATGAACCGCTTTCGAATCTCGATGCGGCGTTGCGGGTGCGGATGCGCTACGAATTCGCCAAACTGCACGATGAACTGAAAACCACCATGATTTATGTGACCCACGATCAGGTGGAGGCGATGACTCTCGCCGATCGCATCGTGGTGCTGTCGGCAGGCAAAATTGAACAGGTCGGCACGCCACTGGAGTTGTACGAACATCCTGGCAACATCTTCGTCGCGGGATTCATCGGCTCGCCGCGGATGAATTTCATCGATGCCACACTGGTGGGCGCAGGCCGGGAAGGCGCCGTGGTGCGACTGGCGGGCGGCAACGAACTGCTTTGCGCCGTTGATGCAACGGCCGCGGCGGCCGGCGACAACATGACGCTCGGCATTCGCCCCGAGCACATCTGTCTCGATGCCGGCACCAACACCATTGAGGCAGAGGTAACTTTTGTCGAGTCGCTTGGTTCGACAACCCATGCCTATTGTGCTTATCCCGGCAGCGACGACCTCACCTGCACGCTCGACGGCCGCAACCGGCCAAGGACGGGGGACCGGCTCACGCTCGGCTTTCCCGCCGAGGTGTGCTACCTGTTCGATGCGGGCGGCAAGGCATTCCGCCGTCATGCCTGATGCCAACGCGCACCTGACCCGATGACACGCCAGACTGCCCACCGGAAACCTGTTACCAGCCAAATCATGCCCGCCGCGCGCTGGCTGTGGTTCGCGATCGCACTGTGCGGCATGCCGATGCCCGCCGCTGCGGAAATTCCGCTGAAACTGATGGTTTGGATCAATGGCGACAAGGGCTACAAAGGGCTGCAGAAAGTGGGCCGCGCCTTCACCGCCAAAACCGGCGTCACGGTCACGGTCGAACATCCCGAAGGCGCGACCGACAAATTCCAGCAGGCCGCCGCCGCCGGCAAAGGCCCGGATATCTTCTGCTGGCCGCATGACCGGCTGGGCGAATGGGCCAAGGGTGGCCTGATCGTGCCGGTTCGGCCCGGCAAGCGTGTACGCAGTGAAATCGAGGACTCCGCGTGGCTGGCATTTACCTACCAGGGCAAGACCTGGGGCTATCCGCTGGCGATCGAGGCGATCGGACTGATCTATAACAAGGCGCTGGTCGCCACGCCGCCGGCCAGCTTTGACGAGGTCATCAAGCTCGACCGCGATCTCAAGGCCCGCGGCAAGAGCGCCATCCTGTGGGATTACAACAAGTCTTTCTTCACCTGGCCGATTCTTGCCGGCGGCGGCGGATACATTTTTCCGCGCGATGCCAGGGGCGAGCTCGATATCAGCCGGGTCGGTGTCAATGACGCCGGTGCGGTACGGGCGGCGCAGGTGCTGGAGGCACTGGTGAAGAACGGACAGATGCCGCGCGGCGCCAAGTACGCCAACATGGAGGCAGCTTTCAACCAGGGCACGCTCGCGATGATGATCTCGGGTCCGTGGGCCTGGGACAACGCGCGCCGCAGCAGGATTGATTTTGCGGTCGCGCCGATACCGAGCATCGACGGCAGGCCGGCCAAGCCGTTTGTCGGTGTCCTCGGCTGCATGATCGCCGCACCGAGCAAAATGAAGGATGTCGCGCGCGAGTTCATCGAGAACCACCTGCTGCTGCCGGAAAACCTGAAGGTCATCAACGACGATGTGCCGCTGGGCGTGCCGGCAAACAAGGCGTTCTATGCGGAACTGGCCGCCAATCCCGCCATTCGGGCAACGATGGAAAACGCCCGGCTTGGCCAGCCGGTGCCGAACGTCCCCGAAATGGGCCGGTTCTGGACCGCCATGGACGCGGCGCTTGAGGCGATCACCAATGGCCTGCAATCGCCGCAGGAAGCGCTCGATGGCGCCGCGGCGCGGATGACCAGCCGATGACGACGCGCATGATCGCCGGCCGGCCGGCCGCGCGGAGCTGGGTGACCTGGCCGCTGGCCCTGCTGGCGGCGGGTGCGTGCCTGCTGCTGGTGTATCGCATCTACGCCGCCGGCCAGCCGGCGTGGGCGCTGGGCGTGGCGATTGTCCTTGCGGCCGGTTTTTTTGTCTACCTGTCGAACGTTGCCTTTGCCTATCGCTACCTGTTTCCCGGCTTGGCGGCGATGGGCGTGTTCGTCGCCTTTCCGCTGCTGTATACCGCGCAGATCGGTTTTACCAATTATTCGTCGGCACACCTGTTGAGCCTGGAGCGGTCGCGCGCCTACCTGCTCGACCAGACCTGGGTCGATGAAGACCAGGCCATGGTGTTCACGCTGCATCCGGACGGCGACCGCTGGCGGCTGCTGCTGGCGAGCAATCCGGAGTCGCCCGGCCAGGCTGCCGGCGCATGGCTGTCACCGCCGCTGGACCTTCGCGCCAGCGCACCGCCGGGTCCGGTTGCGATGCGGGCGCTGGACGCCGGCGACCGTCCACCATCCGCGGCGCTGGCACTGGCTGACGTGCTCAAGCTGCGTACCGCATTGATGAACCTGGAGCTTGACCTGCCGTCGGGCGACCGGCTGCGCTATGCCGGCGTGCGCGAATTTGCCCGCCTCCATCCGCTTTGGTCCGCGGGTCCGGATGGCTCGATTACCCTGATCGAGTCCGGCGCGGCCTATCGTCCCAACATGGACAGCGGCTTTTTCGAAAGCGCATCCGGTGCGCGCGCGCAACCCGGTTTCAAGGTCGGCGTCGGACTGGCCAATTACACGCGCATGATTACCGACCCGGACTTTCGCGGGCCGTTCCTGTCCATCTTTGCCTGGACCGTGATGTTCTCGGCCCTGACGGTGCTGTTCACGCTGGCAATCGGCATGCCGCTGGCGGTGTTGCTCAACTGGGAATCGCTGCGGTTTCGCACCACCTACCGCACGCTGCTGTTCCTGCCTTACGCCGTGCCGGCATTCATTTCGATCCTGGTGTTCAAGGGGCTGTTCAACCAGAATTTCGGCGAGATCAATGCCATCCTCAATGCCCTCTTCGGCATCCGGCCGGCGTGGTTTGCCGACCCGCTGCTCGCCAAAGTGATGATCCTGATCGTCAACACCTGGCTCGGCTATCCGTACATCATGATTCTCTGCAGCGGCCTGATCAAGGCGATACCGGCCGATCTTTACGAGGCGTCTGCGATTGCCGGTGCGACGCCGCTGACGAATTTTTTCCGCATCACCGCGCCGCTGATCATGCGGCCGCTGACGCCGCTGCTGATCACTGTGTTCGCGTTCAATTTCAACAATTTTGTCGTCATCGCCCTGCTGACCGACGGGCGGCCCGACTATCTCAATACCAAGCTGCCCGCCGGTACCACCGATATCCTGGTTTCGTACACCTACCGTATCGCGTTCCAGGATTCGGGACAGAATTTCGGCCTCGCTGCCGCCATTTCCACCGTCATCTTTTTCATGGTCGCGCTGCTGTCGTTTGCCAATCTCCGGCTGGCAAACGCCGAGCGCAGATAACAGGAGACCGTCAATATGGCAATCGTTACCGGCAAAGCCCAGCGCTGGCGCGTTTTCGCCGCCCATGCGTGCCTGTGGGTGCTGATCGCCCTGACGCTGTTCCCGCTGCTGGCAGTGATCTCGATCTCGCTCCGGCCCGGCAATTTCTCCACCGGCTCGCTGTTGCCAACCGAAATCAGCTTCGAACACTGGCGGCTGGCGCTGGGGTTTTCGCACACGGCGGCCGATGGCACGGTTACCTCGCCGCCGTTCCCGGTGATGCGCTGGCTGTGGAACTCGATCAAGATCGCCACCATTTCGTCACTGCTGATCGTTGCCGTCTCGACCACTGCCGCCTACGCCTTCGCCCGCCTCAAGTTTCGTTTCAAGGGCGCCATCCTGAACAGCATGCTGCTGCTGCAGATGTTCCCGGCGGTGCTGGCCCTGGTCGCGATCTACGCCATCTTCGAGACCATCGGCAACTACCTGCCCTGGCTGGGCATCGAGACCCACGGCGGCGTGGTGCTGGCCTACATCGGCGGCGTGGCCATGCATATCTGGACCATCCGCGGTTATTTCGAAACCATACCGGTGGAGATTGAGGAATGCGCCAACGTCGACGGCGCCACCCACTGGCAGGCGTTTCGCTACGTGCTGCTGCCGATGGCGGTACCGATCCTGATGGTGGTTTTCGTCCTGGCATTCATCGGCACCATTGTCGAATACCCGGTGGCGTCGGTGTTGCTGCGCGAGGAAGCGAACCTGACGCTGGCGGTCGGCTCGAAATACTACCTGCACGAACAGAAGTACCTGTGGGGCGACTTTGCCGCCGCTGCGGTGCTGTCCGGTTTGCCGATCACTGCCGTGTTCCTGCTGGCGCAGCGCTGGATCGTGTCGGGGCTGACCGCCGGTGGCGTCAAGGGCTGAAGGCGTGATGCGTATCGCCGGCCAGCCGGGCGCGGACGCGGCATTTGCCGGCAATGCGGCACGCCGCCTGTTGCTCGGGCTGCTACTGCTCACTGCCGGCGCGGCGCTGGCACAGCCGCCGGCGGCGCCATCCGGCACGCCGGTCGAGGCCGCCTGCATCCCGCAGCCGCTCGGCAAGCGTGATCTATATCTGCGCGGCAGCTTCAACAGTTGGGCGGCAAGCGACACGCATCGTTTCCGCTATGTGTGCAACCGGTTCGAACTGGTTACCAGCCTCGACGGCAACCAGTCATTCAAGGTTGCCGACGAAGACTGGTCTGCGGATGCCGACTTCGGCGCAACCGCGCCTGCCACCGGACCGCCGTGGCGGCTGGCCGCAAAAGGCAAAGGCCTCGAGTTCGCATTCCACGGCACCCATCGCCTGGTTCTGAACATGACATCGACTTCACCCGCCACACCACCAACACTCGGCATCGAGTCCTGCCCCGCGGCGCCATTTGGCGCCAGTGTGCTCTATCTGCGCGGATCGATGAACAACTGGACCACCTCGGAGGACTATGCCTTTCGCTATCACTGCGACGCGTATTACCTGAACGTCCGGCTGCAGGGACGGCATGAATTCCGCATCGCCGACGCAACATGGAGCGCCGCGGCCACGTTTGGCGCGATGGCGGATGGCAGCGCCGGCTTGACGGGCGCCGGCACGCAGGCCCTGTCTCGCGGCGGCGGCGCGAACGTGCAGGCCGATTTTGGCGGCGAGCACACGCTGCGCATGGCCCTCGACCAGGGGCGCCCGGTGTTGCGAATCGGGCCGAAGACCTTTGTCGATGCGACCGAGCCTGCCGTGACCGACCCGCTCGCCCTGGGGGTGCGATTCGACTCGCGCGATCCGGTTTGCAAGAAGCCTTTTGGCGCCACCCGCGCCGGTGCGACGGTGGAGTTTTCCATAGCCGCGCCTGCCGGCGTGTCGGGCGTCACTCTGGTGGTGGAAAAGCGCCTGCTGGAGGGCAACCAGGAACGCCTCGAGTACAACGAGGTGGCACGGATTGCGCTGGTGCGAAACGCCGACGGCGCCGGCGAACGCTGGCGCGGACGTCACCGTTTTGCCGATGCGAGCATCTATGGCTATTACTTTGAAGTGATGATCGGCAACCGGCGGTTCGTCTACCAGAACAACCGTGACGTGGTTTACTGGACGCGCGAAAAGGGCAGCAACGGCGTCGGCCTGATCGATGATTTCCCGGCGGCGCGGAAGTCGATCCGGCGCTTCCGGCATACCGTGCATCACGCCGACTTCAAGGTTCCGGCGTGGGCAAGTGACGCCATCTACTACTACATTTTTCCCGACCGCTTTCGCAACGGCGACCCGGCCAATGATCCCGATCCGGCCACCGACACCCATCATGGCAAGCCGGTCGAATTTCACCGCAACTGGCTCGACCGGCCGTTCAAGCCGGGATCCGGCGACGGCTCTGACCAGACCTACAACAACGATTTTTTCGGCGGTGACCTGGCCGGCATCATCGACAAGCTCGATTACATCGCCAAACTGGGCGCCAACACGCTCTATCTGACGCCGGTTTTCCGCGCCGCCAGCAACCACAAGTACGACACGGCGGACTACCGCAACATCGACCGCGGTTTTGGCACCAACGCGGATTTCATCCGGCTGACAGCCGAGGCCGCCAGGCGCGGCATGCGCGTCATTCCCGATACCTCACTCAACCATACCGGCAGCGATTCGATTTACTTTGACCGTTTTTCCAGGCATCGCAGCCGCGGCGCCTTCGAGGGCGGCAGGATTCGCGCCGATTCGCCATACGCCGGCTGGTACCGGTTTGACGCCAGCCAGAGTGATCCCGACAGGCAATACAAGGGTTGGGTCGACGTCTCCGACCTGCCGGAGCTCGACAAGTCATCACGCGATTTCCGCCAGTTCGCCTATGGCGCGGCGGACTCGGTGATGAAGCTGTGGCTGGATCGCGGCGCGGCCGGCTGGCGCATGGACGTCGCGCCATGGGTGCCCGACGACTTCTGGCGCGAGTGGCGCAGTGCCATCAAGCGCCACAAGCCGGATGCGCTCACCATCGCCGAGACCTGGTTCGACGCATCGAAGTATTTCCTCGGCGATACCTTCGATTCGACCATGAACTACATTTTCCGCAACACCGTGCTCGATTACGCCAAGGGCGGCGATGCCGCGTCGCTGTATCGCAATCTCGAACTGCTGCGCGAGGGTTACCCGCCGCAGGCTCTGTATGCGTTGATGAACCTGCTGTCATCACACGATGTGGCGCGCAGCCTGCACGTGCTGGGCGACGAAGGCGAGCACACCGCAGCCGCGAAAACCAACGAGGCCAGGCAGCGCCTTCGACTGGCGTTCTTTTTCCAGATGACCTATCCGGGCGCCCCGGCAATCTACTACGGTGACGAAGTCGGCGTGACCGGTGGGGACGACCCGTACAATCGCGCGCCCTACCCGTGGGCGGATCGGGGCGGCAAGCCGGATACCGCCTTGCTCGCCGATGTCACGCGTCTGGTCAAATTGCGCCGCGATCATGCGGTGCTGCGACACGGATCAATTGATGCGCCGTTGTTGGCGGACCGCAATGTCATCGTGCTTGCCCGGCGCCTCAACAACACCTGGGCCATCACCGCAACCAACAATGCGGCCGAGCCGAAGACGGTGCGCGTGAGCTTGCCGGCCGGCGCGCGATTCAGCCATCTCACCGATGCGCTGGACGGAAGCGACGTCGAGGTTACGGACCGCAGCATCACGCTGACGATTCCGGCACTGTTTGGCCGGGTGCTGACCAGCCGCTGACCGCGGAATGGTCCCGTCTCCCGCATTTGAGTTTGAAACTCCATTACTGGTGCGCCTTTCCGGACACTTTCGGTCTGGGAGCCGCGCCAGTACTTGTGTTTTTGCTTCCGGATTGGCCCTGACGGCATAACTGCTGCGTAAACCGCCATACCGCGGTCACCCCGGCCGGAACAGGGTGAAGTAGAAGGCGAAGCCGCTGGAACGACCGGCAAAAAAAAGCCCTTGCCGACCGGAGTCAACAAGGGCTTTCGAGGCGACCGGAAAATTACATCTTGTAGTTCAGACCGAACAGGATGGTGCGGCCGTACTTGATGTATTCGTACGGCTTGTCCTTGCTTTCGGCATAGGTCTGGTAGGCGGTATTGTTCAGGTTATTGGCCTGCAGAACCAGGCTCAGCCCCTTGAACATCCCCTCGTTGAAGGAATAGCCAAGCTGCATATCGATAATGTCTTCGCCGACCACGTAACGCAGGGTGCGGTCGTTGGCGAAGTTACCGATCTCACCGACGAAGTCGGAACGCTTGCGCTGGCTTACCCGCGCCGAGAAACCCGACTTCTCGTAGTACAGCGTCAGGTTGGTCACGTTCTTGGACAGGCCAGGCAACGGGATCTTGGCGCCGATATTGCTGTTCGGATCCTCGATCGTAATGGCGCTGTCGTTATGGCTGGCGCTGGCGACGACGCCGAAGCCGTTCAGCACCGGTGACACCATGTCCAGCGGCAACGAGACCGACAGCTCGACACCCTTCAGCTTGCCGCCCTGGCCGTTGTACGGCGCGGTATAGGAACCGATGTTGGTTCTGGCAATGGTACCCGGGGTGAATTTGGAGAAGTCGTAATCCTTCGACTGGGTATAGATGTAGCTCCTCAGGTCCTTGTAGAACCCGGCCACCGCAACATAGGCCTTGGTGCCGAAATATTTTTCATACGAAATGTCGAACGCATTGGCGCGCCACGGATCCAGCTTCGCATTGCCGCCGCTGCCACCCGGTTTGAAATCGACGTTGCTGACGCCGAAGTCGAGGGCCGAACGCAGTTGATCGACGCGCGGCCGCGCGACCTGCTTGGCGATGGCCAGACGGACCGTTTGCTGATCCGACAAACCGAAGGCAAGATTCAGGCTTGGCAGCACTTCGGTAAAGGTCTTGCCGTCGGTCACAGGTTTGACCTGGCTGCCGGCGGCGGCGGTGCCGTCGAAGTAGTTGGAGGCGGACGATTGATCCGTGCGCTGGACCTGGAAGCCGACGTTGCCGCGCAGGCTGGCGGAACCCACCTGGGTATCGATATTGGCTTTCGCATAGCCGGTGGTGATTTTCTCGGTCACATCCCAACCCTTGGAAATCAGGTAGCTCAGGGTATCGGTCGGGGCAAAGATCATGTACTTGCCGACCACCGCCGGGACATTCCAGGCCGGAATGGTGCCGGTACCGGAGAAGCCAAGGTCAACCGGCGAATATTGCAGGTCGCTGGAAATCGTCGTCGGTCCTGCCCTCAGGTTGATGGCGCCTTCAGGCTGGCGTTTCTTCTTGGTGCGCTCGGCGTAGTTCACGCCCACATCGACGTCCGCAAACAGGTCGGTCATGCTGCCGGGCATGGGCAACGATGCCGCCAGCTTGAAGCCCTTCAATTCGTCCTCGACCCGCGGCGTCTTGCCGTAGCCGGACCCATAAATCGTGTTGTCGACGAACAGCTTGCTGGCGTCGCTGTAGTTCAGACCGGGACGCAGGGTGGGAAAGCCGCCGGTGGCCCAATTCAGCGTGAGGGTATCAAGCGGTGCGCTGGTTGACGAGAACCGGGCCAGTTGCAGATTGTTCTCGAGGCTGAGCTCATCGCGCTTGGCCTTGGAATAATTCACGTCGGCGATGATAGTGACGCCATCGAGCTGGAACCTGTTGTTCCAGCCAACCGCGTTCAGTTTGTCCTCGCGGTTGGTGTAGATCCCGCGCACCAGCGGATACAGGCCGGAGGCGACGCCACCGGTCAACACGCCATTGCTGACGTTGGCGGTGGTGTAGCGCAGCCCGGGCGAGAAGCCGCCGTTGTAGTCGCCGAGGTTGACTTCAAACTGGTTCGATGTGTCCTCGCGCTTGAATTTGGACGAATACACATCGAGCGTGCTGGACCATTCCTTGGAAGGGCGCCACTCGATCACCCCCATGAAGCCGTCGCGCTTGTTGGTGCCGCTGCGCGCCAGCGACTTGATGCCGTCCATGATGAATGTTCCGGCCGGCACGCCGTTGCGTCCGTCCTTTTTCCACGGCTCGTACAGGCCGACCTGGTTCTCCAGGATCGGCGACTCGAGGTGCGAAAAGCCGAGCGCGATACCGACCGTGCGATTGGCGAACTGGTCGATGTAGCTGACGCTGAACCGGTTGCCGGTGTCCTTGGCGTTGGCGATCGAGCCGAGCGAATTCTGTTCGCCGCGGATGTTTGCGGCGAAGGTGCGCTTGCCGAATGAAAGCGGCCGCACCGTCTGCATATCCAGCGTGCCGGACAGGCCCTGGCCAACCAATCCCGCATCGGGGGTCTTGTATACCGTCACGCCGCTGAGCAGTTCGGACGGGTACTGGTCAAACTCCACGCTGCGGTTGTCACCGGTGCTGACCTGTTCGCGGCCATTGAGCAGCGTGGTGGAGAAATCGGGAGACAGGCCGCGCACACTGATGACTTGTGCACGCCCGGCGACACGTTGCGCCGCCAGGCCGGGCAGGCGCGAGATCGATTCGGCAATACTCACGTCCGGCAGCTTGCCGATGTCCTCGGCCGAGATCGCCTCGACGATCGAAGTCGAATTCTGCTTGACCGAAATCGCGTCCTCGATACCGCGCCGGATGCCGGTGACGACAATGGCGTCGACGCTTTGCGCTGCTGCCCGCGTTGCCGGCGCCGCGGCGGCTTTTTTTGCCTCTTCCTGCTTCTGCGCCTCGGTTTTTGTCGCGTCAGCCGGTGCCGCTTGCTGCGCGTGTGCCGCTGTCGCCAATAGCGCAATGGCGCAGGCGGCGGCGATCGGGCTCAACCTGAAAGGATTATCTGCAGGCGACGGGCTGGAACGGCGCTTCTGGTGCGATGGTTTCATCGAATCTCTCCTCAATTAATGGTGTGCATCGCGTTCCGTGGCCGATCGCGTGCGTGGTCTTATGTTTATTCTGGCGCTTCAATTTCAGCCAAAGTTTGTAATAAAACTATATTCTTGTCAACAGCACTGGGCCTTAGGCCGCAATAAAATTGCCGAATGACCGCGGCAAGACAGGAGAAAAGCGCCTTTTTGCGCAAAAAAGGCGCTGTGCCCCGCGGATGGCGTTGGGCAATCGCAAAAATCTGATGCTGTAGTTATACTACACCCACTCTCCTCCTCGACGCATCGTGGCAGTTAGCGGTGCTGGCGTTAACCATGCCCAATAGCGACTCGTCGCCTGAACATCAACCACCGAGTTTCCGCCATTTGCTGCGGCGGGCAATGGCGGCCCTGGCCGCCTGGTCTGCCGCCGTCGCCATGGCAAGCGCGGTCGAGCCGGCTGCCGTTGATGCGCCTGTGCCAGCGGCAAAACTCCTGCTTCATGTGCCATCACCCGACTGGCGCGACCAGATCATCTATTTCCTGCTGACCGACCGCTTCAACGACGGCGATCCGCGCAACAACGACCAGCGCGCTGGCGAATACGACCCGGCGGACAAGGCCAAGTACAGCGGCGGCGACCTGCGCGGCATCGAGCAGAAGATTGATTACATCAGGGGCCTGGGTGCGACCGCGATCTGGCTCACGCCGCCGGTCGCCAACCTGTGGTGGGATCCGTTGGGCCGCTACGGCGGCTATCACGGCTACTGGGCGGAAAACTTCACTGCGGTCGACGCCCACCTGGGCACGCTGGACGATTACCGGCAACTTTCGCATCGGATCCATTCGGCCGGCATGTACCTGGTGCAGGACATCGTCCTCAACCACACCGCAAATTTCTTCAGTTGTGCCGGCAATGCCGCGGGTGGCAAAACGGCAAGCTGCCGGCCCAACCCCGGTCCGCTGTCGCGTGCAGCACCATCGCAATGGCCATTCAGCTTGAACGATGCCCGCGACCCGATCCATCGGCGTCAGCACATTTACCATTGGACGCCGGATATCACCGACTATTCCCGGCGCGATCAGGAACTCAACTTCCAGATGTCGGGACTCGACGATCTGAATACCGAGAATCCGCAGGTGCGGCGCGCGCTCAGGCAAAGCTACGCGCACTGGATCAGGGCGGCAGGCGTAGACGCATTCCGCGTCGACACCGCCTTCTATGTGCCGCCGCGGCTGTTCCACGACTTCATCCATTCAACCGACAGGAACGCGCCGGGCATCGACGCGGTCGCCCGTGCAACCGGCCGGCAGCAGTTTCACCTGTTCGGCGAAGGCTTCGGTATCGACAAACCATTCGATAACCGGCAGGCGCGCAAGATCGAGCGCTATATGACGGCAGCGGATGGCAGGCCGTTGCTGCCGGGGATGCTCAATTTCCCGCTGTACGGATCGACTCTGGAGGTGTTCGCGCGCGGCAAGCCCACCGCCGAACTCGGCTACCGCCTGCGCAACATGATGACGATCCACCGGCGGCCGCACCTGATGCCGACTTTTGTCGACAACCACGATGTTGACCGCTATCTGGCCGGCGGCTCGATGGCAGGCCTGAAACAGAGCCTGCTGCTGATCATGACGCTGCCCGGCATTCCCGTCATCTACTACGGCACCGAACAGGCGTTCACCAAACCCCGCGCAGCAATGTTTCGCGACGGCGTCGGGTCCGGTGGCAACGATCATTTCGACACCGGCGCGCCGCTGTATCGCTTCATTCGCGACGCCGCCGCGCTGCGCTCGGCCAACCGGGTGTTTTCGCGCGGCACGCCGACCGTACTCCGCGACGACCCGGTCGGTGCCGGTGCACTGGCCTACCGCATGCGCACCGGCGAGACGTCGGCACTGGTGATCTTCAATTCGGCCGACCGGGAAACGCTGCTCGACAACCTCGCCACCGGACTGCCTGCCGGCACGGTCTTGAAAGGACTGTTCGCCATCGACGCGCCGGCCACCGACCTGGTGGTGGGCAGCCACGGCAGGATTTCATTGGTGCTGCCGGCGCGCAGCGGGCAAGTGTGGGCAATGAGCGCGGAGAAGCGGCCGCTGGCAACAACGAAACTTTCAATATCGATTGACCCGCCGCGCATGGCCGCAAACGACAACACGCTCAGGCTATCCGGGCGCGCACCGGCTGCAGCCGCCTTGCGGCTGGTGGTCGACGGCAACATCGCCGGCGCCACCCCGGTGACAGCCGACGCCGGCGGTCGCTGGCAGGCCGGGGTGGCAACCGGCGCGATGATCGATCCGCAACAGCCGCACCGGGTGGTGGCCTGGGCGGCGGCGGGCGACGGCGGCGGCGGGCAGATTTCCGCCGCGCGCCAGTTCCGCGTCAAACGGCGCTGGCAGCTGCTGGCGGATGTGCGCGACCCGGCAGGCGACGATGCCGGTCCAGCCGGGCGCTACCGGTATCCGACCGACCCGACCTGGGGCGCCAGGCGGCAGATGGACATCGTCCGCACCCGCGTCTACGGCGCGGCTTCGTCGATCAGGATCGAACTGTCGATGCGCAGCCTCACGCGCAGCTGGCAGCCACCGAACGGCTTTGACCATGTTGCCTTCACGCTGTTCATTGAAGTGCCGGGACAGCCCGGCGGCTTGCGCATGATGCCGCTGCAGCACGCCACGCTGCCGCAGGACATGACCTGGCACTATCGGCTGCGCGCGCATGGCTGGTCCAATGCGCTGTTCGCGGCCGCCGGCGCCGGCACCGACCACGAAGGTTCACCGGTCGCGCCAGCCGCGGCACTGCATGCCGATGCGCGTCGCCGCACGGTGACGCTTACCATACCGGCGGCGTCGATCGGCAGCCCCGCCTCGCTATCGGGCGTCAGGCTGTACCTGGCCACCTGGGACTATGACGGCGGCTACCGCCCGCTTGATCCGGTGCCGCGATCGGCGGTGATGGGCGGCGGCAGTGCCGGCGATCCGCTGATCATGGACGACACCGGCATCATCACATTACCGTAGCGCCGCCTCAGGAAAAACCGGCCCCGCAATGAAGCGCCTGCGCGACGCGACAAGATCTGGCGGCATGACCTCGATCGGCGTGCCGATGCTGATCGAACTCTCGCTCGGCATCGGCGTCGGCCTGGTCGGCACCATGACGGCGGCCCGGCTGTCGGATGCCAGCGGCGGCGCATTCGCCCTGGCCAATCACGTCGCATCAATGCTGTTCATCCTTTTCCGCGTGGTCGGCGCCGGCGTCGGGGTGGTAGTGACGCAGGCGATCGGCAGCGGCAACCGCCGGCGCGCCGACCGGCTTGCCTGCGGCGCGATTGGCGCCAGCAGCTGGGTCGGACTGCTGACCGCTGCCGCGACCTTGATCGCAGCCGTGCCGCTGATACGCGTGATGAACGCACCGGCCGCGGTTGCACAGATTGCGGTGCCGTTCCTGCAGTTGCTGGCGCCAGCATTGTTGCTGGACGCATGGCTGTCGACGCTCTCCAGCGTGTTGCGCTCGCACCTGTTCAACCGCGACACGCTTGCCGTTGTCCTCGTCGTCAATATCTCGCAACTGCTGATCGCCTGGCCACTGATGGTCGGCGTCGGACCGATCCCGGCGATCGGCCTGGCAGGATTCGCCGTCGGCCTGGTGGCGAGCAAGTTGATTGGCATCACGCTGTTCCTGGTGCTGTGGAAAATCCGGCTCGGCCTGCTGCCGGGAGCCAGCGACTGGTGGCGGCTGCCGCGCGATGAACTGCGCGCAATGATGCACATCGGACTGCCGGGCGCCGCCGAGAATATCGTCTACCGGCTGGCCTTCATGGCCAGCGTATCGGTCGCCGGCCTGCTCGGCACCGGCGCCCTCGCCACCCAGGCCTACGTGCTGCAAATCAGCTATGTCACGCTGATGTTCGGCCTCGCAACCGGCCTGTCGGCCGAGATTGCCGTCGGTCACCTGGTCGGTGCGGGGCGCCTGCACGACGCACACCGGCTGGTGCGCCGCGCGCTGCTGGCCGGGTTTGCATTCAGCATCGCCGCCACCAGTGCATCGGCCTTGCTGGCGCCATGGACCCTGCGCCTGTTCACCGCGGATACCGCCATCATCGGCGAGGGCGTCGTGCTGCTGTGGTGCACGGTGCTGCTTGAGCCCGGCCGCACCTTCAATTTGGTGGTCATCAATGCGCTGCGCGCCGCCGGCGATGCGCGCTTTCCGTTTTTTGCCGGTGCCCTCTCGATGCTGGTGGTGCTCGCCGGCGGCAGCTGGCTGCTGGGCATTCACTTCGGCCTGGGACTGAAAGGCGTCTGGCTCGCCTATGCGCTGGACGAGTGGCTCCGCGGTCTCATCATGTGGCGCCGCTGGACAAGCCTGGGCTGGACCGGGCACGCCCGCCGCGCACGCCGCCGCAACTGGCATGCGGATATGGCCACCGCACCGGGATAGCAGCGGCAACTGACGGATAATCCGGGTACGCGGCGACGGTGCGACGACCCTGGCCGGCATTGCCGCTGCCATCCGGCCGTGACCCATGCCGGCAGCGCGCAGCGGCCAGCAGATCATCGCCCACCGCATCAGGAAAGGATGTTTGCAATGAATCATCCGGCCAGCCCGGAACGCAGACCAGGCGCACTCAGCCGCCTCCTGCTGACGGTGCCCAAAGCGCTGGCGGTCAGCATTGCGCTGGTCGGCATACTGACCATCGGCGTCATCACGGTCTCCGAACTCACCTATTCGCGCACCATTGCCGGGCTCGACCGGTTGCGGGGCGAGCGCGAGCGCATCGACCTGGTCGACGATTTGCTCGAAGTGGTGCTGAACGCCGAAACCGGACAGCGCGGCTACCTCCTGACCGGCCGCGCGGAATACCTGGCGCCGCTCGAGCGGGCACGGCGGCAGTTGCCGGTGATTCGCGCCGCCCTCGATGAAGGCCTGCGCGAGCACCCGGACCGGCGCGCCGCCGCGATGCAGCTGCTGGCACTTTGCCAGGCCGCGCTCGATCGCCTGGATGCGTCGGTCCGGCGTGTCGATGCCGGCGATCCCGCCGCCGTCGACCAGAAAATACCCGGCGATGCCGACCGGAAACAGATGGACCGGATACGGGCCGGCATCGAGCAATTGAGTGCATCGATGTCGGACGAGTTCCGCAACAACCGCCAGCGCTCACGCGATGACATGCTGACCGCCAGATTCGGCCTGCTGTTCGTTGCCTGCCTCAACCTGGTGCTGCTGGTGGCGGTGGTCAGGCTGCTGGTGCGCGACCTGGCGCAAAAGGACCAGATCGCCCGGCTGATCGATTCGGACAATGTACGGCTGGCCGGCGAAGTTGCCGAGCGAACCGCCGAACTGCATGAGCTGACGGTTCACCTGCAGCAGAGCACGGAGCGCGACAAGGCGGCACTGGCCCGCGACCTGCACGATGAACTCGGCGGCATCCTGACCTCGGTAAAAATGGATGTGGACTGGCTGCGATCGAGAACCCCCGCGTCGCCGGAAATCGATGCCCGTTTGAACGCGGCCACACAAATGCTGAGCGACGCGGTGGCGCTCAAGCGCCGCGTGGTCGAGGATTTGCGCCCGTCGTTACTGGATCATCTCGGGCTGGTGCCGGCGCTGGAGTGGCATGTCACGGAGCATTGCAGCAAGGCGGGCCTGCAATGCCGGCTGGAACTGGCTGAGACCACCGGGCCGGTGGTGCCTGACACGGCGATCGCCATCTACCGCATCGTGCAGGAGGCGCTGACCAACGTCATCCGTCATGCGCGCGCCGGCACTTTTTCCCTCGAGCTGGCTTGCGATCCGCAGGCATTCAGGCTGGTGATCAGCGACGACGGCATCGGGTTGCCGCCGACGTTCAATCCATCCAGTCTGTCGCACGGCCTGTCGGGCATGCGGCAACGGGCCCGCGCGCTGGGCGGAAACGTTGCCTGGCGTTCGTCGCCCGGCGAAGGCACGACCATTGACGTACTGATTCCGCGATCAGGGCAGTGACGGCCGGCGATCGGCCACCGTCTGCAGCAGACGCGGCAGTTTTTCGAACTCGCTGGATTTGTCGAGAAACCACTCGGCACCCAGTTCGCGCGCCGCCCGTTCCACGGCGGGCGATGGAAAATTGGTCAGCACGATGATCGCCGGGCGCGTCGCCATCGACGCGTAATTCATCGCCTTCAGCACGCCCAGCCCGCTGCCGCTCGCCAGCTGCATGTCGAGGATCAGCGCCTCAGGCGACTGTTCACGGCAGACCGCGATGGCCGTTTCCTCGGTCGCCGCCTCGCCCACCACGCGCATGCGCGCAACCTCGGTCACCAGTTGGACCAGACGCTGGCGGATGTTTTCCGCATCCTCGACCACCGCCACCGTCAGTGCCGCCTGCCGCGTCGCGGCCGGCGTTGCGCGACCGGCGGCGAGCTTACTGGATGAGGCCATTCTTGACGGCATAGTAGGTCAGTTCGGAGTTGGTCTTCAGGCCCATTTTTTCCATCAGCCTGGAGCGATAGGTGCTGACCGTCTTGACGCTGATGAACAGGGATTCGCCAATTTCGGTGACGGTCTTGCCGGCGGCCAGGCTGCAGAAAATCTGGAACTCGCGCCGCGACAGCCGCTGGTGCCGCGACGCGCCGGACGATTCGCCGGCACTGCGGCCGAGCAGGTCCGCCAGATGCGGACTGGTGTAGCGCTTGCCGCGGGAGACGGTGTCGATGGCGTCGACCAGCTGCTCGGCGGTGCAGCTTTTGCTGATGAATCCGGCAGCGCCCGCCCGCAGCATGTTGACGCCATACTGTTCTTCGGAAAATCCGCTCAACACCAGCACCGGCGTCGCCGGGCGTTGTTTGCCGACCGATTTCAGCACGTCGGTGCCTGAGCCATCGGGCAGAAAAAGATCCAGCAGCACCACGTCAAATACCTGGCGCGCCAGCACAGCCAGGGCTTCCGCGACCGAGCGCGCCTCTGCCGCGACCAGCAGCCGCGGATGATCGGACAACAGCCGTCGAAATCCTTCGCGGACCATGTCGTGATCGTCGACCAGCAGGATCTGCAGCGGTGTTGAGGTCAATCGGCAGTCCATCAATGCGGCAAAGCGCCTGCCCGACATCTTGCCTGAGGTTGGGCCAATGCGCGACCCCTGCACATCTGCACCGGGGCCCGGTATCGCGGCCGCCTGCTGGCAGTGGCACGCATCGGGCACGACCGCGCCGGTCAGCCGCCGGCTGGCTGGCCGACCGTCTGCAATCGATAGCCCAGTCCGTACACCGACTGCAGGACCAGGCCGTTTTCCGGCGTGAGTTCGAGCTTGCGTCGCAAGCGGCTGACATGGGTGTCGAGGGTACGCGAGGTCTCCAGCGGCTCGATCCCCCAAAGCGTTTGCACGATGCGCGCACGCGACACTACCGCGTTCAGGTTCTGGAACAGCAGCACCGCCAGTTCGTATTCGCGGTTCTGCAGCTCCATCAGGTTGCCGCGCAGGCGGATCTGGCGCGCCACGAGATCGACAGCGTACGGCGCCAGGTCGAGTTCGTGCAGATCGGGGCTGTCGGCAAGCGAGCGGCGGATCACCGCACGCACGCGGGCCTGCAGTTCCTGCTTGCGCAGCGGCTTGACGATGAAGTCGTCGGCGCCGGCCCGCAGCGCTTCGACCACATCGGCCTCGTCACCGCGCGAGGTGCAGAACACCACCGGCGCGTTGGCACGCAATAGGTCGCGATAATGCCGCAACAGGTCGAGTCCGGACATCTCCGGCAGGCCCCAGTCGACCACCAGCAGCGCGGCGGCGTGCACCGCGCGATCGGCAAGAAACGCCTCGGCGCTGGCGAACAGCACCGGCTGGTGGCCCAGTTCGGCCATCCACTTGACGATCGCTTCGCCCGAGGTCGGATCATCTTCGACCACGGCGACCATCAGGCTGGGAGAGTTGAGATTTCGTGCATCCATGGAAAATGTTGAAGGCGGAGTGGCGCCAATGTAAGCGCGGCGCCGCGGATGCGGTGTGACCAATGTCATGATTTATCAGTTGCTGACAATCGTTTTACAAATCTCCACAGTCGGCGCCAGAGGTTCGGTGGAATAGAATGCCGCCATGTTCGGCACCCACGACCTGCTGCTGTTTGTTGTTTCCGGCCTGCTGCTCAACATCACGCCCGGGGTGGACTTCGCCTATGTCGTCAGTCGCAGCGCAGCGCAGGGATTGCGCGCCGGGATCTGGGCATCGCTGGGCATCAGCGCCGGCTGCATGGTGCATATCGCCGCGGCCGCGCTCGGGCTGTCGGCCATACTCGCCACCTCCGCCACCGCGTTCACGGTGGTGAAGTGGATCGGCGCCGCCTATCTGGTCTATATGGGGGTGTCGATGCTGCGCAGTCGCGCGGCGGTCGCGCCACTGGCGCCGCTGGCGTCGACCAGCGCCGCGATGATTTTCTGGCAGGGTTTCCTCACCAATGCGCTCAACCCGAAAGTGGCGCTGTTCTTCCTCGCCTTCGTGCCGCAGTTCATCGACGCCGGCAGCAGCAGCAAGGTGTCGGCGTTCCTGTTTCTCGGCGCCGTGTTCAACTTCAACGGCACCCTGTGGAATCTGTTCGTGGCGTGGATCTCGGCGCGCCTGGTGGGACACCTCGGCGCCGCATCCGCGGTTGGCCTGTGGCTCAATCGCGTTCTCGGTGCGCTGTTCATCGGCTTCGGCCTGAGGCTGGCGCTGAGCGGCCGCAGCTAGGCGCGACAATCAGACAAGGCATTGGCCGCAAGCCCAGCACTG
The DNA here is from genome assembly GCA_964417885.1 of uncultured Burkholderiales bacterium. Lineage (GTDB taxonomy): Bacteria > Pseudomonadota > Gammaproteobacteria > Burkholderiales > Usitatibacteraceae > UKL13-2. Next base: position 24,410 of record CAYQKN010000005.1, read on the forward strand.
GCGCGGCTCTCCGCGGCAATGCCGCTGGAAGGCGCGCCCGTGCTTGATTTCAGACCGGTGCCTGGTTGAACGGCTGGCGCCGGTCGTCACAAATCTTGTTGCTGCGGCCGAATTGATAGGTCCAGCGCCGTTCACGACCGTTCTGGCGCAGCTGCGGTGCCTCGCTTAGCAGCGGGCAGGGCGGATTGCGGTAGCCGCCCGGCTCCAGCGTCAGGTCATCAGCCACTTCGGACCAGAGCCCGCCGCGCACCGGCCGGAACAGCCACTGCAGGTAGCCGGAACGCCCTGCGGCGTCTATCAGCTCGTCGCTGTCCGGCACTTCGGCCACGAACGGCGAATCGCCCTCGATTGCCAGCGGTGAGGTGCCAAAGGCATGCATGCCCTCGATGGTCTCGCGCCGATCGGCGCCGGGCCGGTCAAACGGGCGCGCCTCGACCCGTTCCAGGTTCCACGCGCCCAGTTCCCACGCCGTTTCCAGCGCCTCGTAATCGAGCTCGTTGAGGCGGTCCCAGCGCGAGTTCACCTGCAGCGCCGAGCTCGGCACCGGTTGATACGCCACCGTATCCGACTGCGCATTCAGCTTGACCTCGACGAAGCCGTGCCAGTGCAGCGTCAGCACGGTTGGCGTATTCGAATGCGGCAGTGCGGCCAGCGACACCGCGACGAGGGGAAGGCGATTGGCAATCAACTGGCTTTCGATCAGGTCGAGCAGCATGGTGATGGTCTCCGTCGTTGAATTTCCGGACGCCCCCGATTCGTCATGGCGGGGTTCGCCCGCCAAAAAATAAACTCCAGGCGGCGAAATCATTTCGCCATGATTTTGTGTTTACGTGTTGCTAGCAAACGCCGATGGTGGGTGCCAGTGCTTGCTAACCCAAACGACCGTCACAACGCCTGCCAGCCTGTCGCCACCTGGATACAGGCTTTCTCTTTTAAAAACAATGGTTTGTGCCCTGATCTCGCGCGGCGTCGGCGATCGGCAACGCTTCGCTGCGGCCTTGTATCGGCTTACCCAACAAATTCAAGCAGTTACGTACTGGCATGGGCTGTGCAGAGTTGTTGCCGGGGCGCGTGTTGTCAGCGCCTGGCAAAACAACAAGGGGAACCACATGGCACAGCCGATTCGCCGCTCCTGGGACGCCCGGGCGCCCTTTCCGGGCGGTACACCGCCTTATCACTACGATCCGGCGGAGGACGCCGACGACGCCAGTGCGCCGGCAGTTGAAAAGCAGCAGCGCCGGCTATGGCGGGCCATCAGCTGGGTGTTGCTGGCCAACGTGTTCGCGTTCTGGCTGCTGACCTGCGTAACCGCGTTCGCCCAGACAACGGACACCGGCAACTGGACAACGGTGTACGTCTATTATTCGCCCGCCACCGGCAGCTACAACTACAGCCTCAATCCGAACGCCGGGCCGGGCTGGCGCAGCGACGGCGGCAAATTTCGCGTCAAGGCCGACGGCCTGGCGCACCGCGGCCAGGCCGTGATTGCACTGAACAGGCTGACCCTGCCGGGCCGCGGCCGGGTGATGCTGGCCACCGATGCCGGTGAGGTTGCCAGCCTGCGCACGCAGGGCTGGCAATCGGACGGGGTGCTCGGCTATGTCGGTGCACAGGAAGGCAACGGCCTCGTACCGCTGTACCGGCTGACGCATGAGGGGCTCAAACTCGATGTCTACAGCGTGAAGCCGCCGTCGCGCGACCTGCTCGTCGGCCGCTTCGGCTGGCGCTACACCGGCGTGATCGGCTATGTGATGCCGGCGGGCAGCGCGAGCTTGCCTGCCGCTGGCAACCCGCCATCGCTGCCGTCTGCCCCGGTGGCGGGCGGTGCCCCGGCCATCAGCGGATTCGCGCCCGCCAGCGCGCAGGCCGGCGCCACCGTCACCATCAGCGGTGCCAACTTCACCAGCGGCAGCATGGTGAAATTCAATGGCGTCGCATCGACCGGTGTGAACGTGGTCTCGTCAAGCAGCCTGAAAGCGGTGGTGCCGTCCGGCGCCACATCCGGGCGCATCGTCGTCGTCACCGCAACCGGCAGCGCGACCTCGGGCAGTGATTTTGTCGTCGGCCCGACGGCGCCCGCTTCCGCGCCGGCCATTGCCTCTTTCGCGCCAACCAGCGCGCTGCCCGGCAGTGTAGTGACCCTGACCGGCAGCGGCCTCGCCGCGGTCACCGCGGTCCGGTTCAACGGCACCGCTGCCGGCGCCATCACCAGCGCCAGCGCCACCTCACTGCAGGTGACGGTTCCGCCACTGGCCACCAGCGGCCGCATCAGCCTCACCACACCGGCCGGCAGCGCAACCTCCGCCACCGACTTCACGGTGATCGTGCCGCCGGCAACGGTTGACCTCGCGCATCGCGATGCAGCCCGGTTCCTCACCCAGGCCACCTTCGGGCCGCGAACCGCCAGCATCGAACGGGTGAAGGCCATCGGCCCGGCGGCGTGGATCGACGAGCAGCTCGCCCGGACGGCCGATTCGCACCTGGCTTACATCAACGCCGCCAGGCTGCGGCGCACCGATGCAATGGGCAAGAGTTACTACGCCGAGGAAGATTCCTACGAGGCGATCTGGCAGCAATGGCTGTTCGGCCAGGACGAATTGCGCGCGCGCATGAGTTTCGCGCTGTCGGAAATCATGGTGATCTCCAACATCGCGCCGGACCTTGAGCCGGACGCGATATCCTCCTACATGGATACGCTGAACCAGCACGCCTTCGGCAACTACCGCGATCTGCTCGGCGCCGTCACGCTGCACCCGGCGATGGGCTACTACCTCAACATGCTGGGCAGCGAGAAGGAGGACGCGAAGAACAACAAGTTTCCCAACGAGAATTACGCGCGCGAAGTGCTGCAACTGTTCTCGGTCGGCCTCTACCAGCTCAACGCCGATGGCACGCGCAAGGTCGATGGATCGGGCGCGCCGCTGGCGACCTACGATGAAAGTGTGGTGAAGGGCTTCGCCCGCGCCTTCACCGGCTGGACCTTTTTCGGCAACGATCCGGCCAATCCGAAAAAATTCGACCGGCCGGAGGAAAGCTGGACCCAGCCGATGATCGCCTTCCCCAGCAAGCACGAGCCGGGCAGCAAGCGTTTGCTCAACGGCGTGACACTTCCGGCCGGCCAGACGCCGCAAAAGGACCTGCAGGACGCGCTCGACAACATTTTCAATCATCCCAATGTCGGTCCGTTCATCGGCCGCCAGCTGATACAGCGCTTCGTCACCTCCAACCCGTCAGCGGCCTATGTCGGCCGGGTGTCGGCGGCATTCGACAACAATGGCCGCGGCGCGCGCGGCGACCTGGCCGCGGTGATCCGCGCGGTGCTGCTGGACCCCGACGCGCGCACCGCCGCGTTGATGAACGATGCCCGCTTCGGCAAGCAGCGCGAGCCGGTGATTCGCTTCGCCAACATCCTGCGCGCCTTCAATGCGACCTCGGCCAACGGCCGCAACAAGATCCACTATCTCGACAGCGCCGACGACGCGCTGGGCCAGAGTCCGCTGCTGTCGCCATCGGTGTTCAACTTCTTCTCGCCGTCGTATACCCGGCCGGGAAAACTGGCGCAGGCCGGCATGGTGGCGCCGGAGTTCCAGATCACCAACGAAATCCAGACCGTCGGCACCGCCAACTTCTTCTATGAACTGGCCAAGCGCGAAGGCTACGGCGCCGGCGACAGTTTCCTGCGGCTCGACCTGGCGACGGCCAAATCACTGGCCGGCAACCCGGCCGCACTGGTCGATGACCTGTCGAGCCTGCTGACGTATGGCGATCTCAACGCCGCCACGCGCCAGACCATGGTTGACGCGGTCGGCGCGGTGCCGTTCAACAACAAGGACTCGGACCGCGTGTGGCGGGTGCGCACCGCCTTGACGCTGTTTGCCCTGTCGTCCGACTTCGTGATCCAGAAATAGGGAGCCACCATGAACAACCCTCGCCGCCTGTTCCTTCGCAACGCCTCCGGCCTGCTGTTGCCGGCCATGCTGCCGGCCGCCGCACGCCAGGCCCATGCCCAGTTGCAGAATTTCATCCCGCTGGCTGCCGCCGACGACTATCGCGCCCTGGTATGCATCTTCATGTTCGGCGGCAACGACGGCAACAACCTGATCGTGCCGCGCGATCCCGCCGACCACAGCCGTTACGCCGGGCCGCGCGGCCGGCTGGCGCTCAACCGCGACCAGTTGCTGGCGGTCAGGCCGACCAATGTGCAGGGCCGCGAATTTGGTTTCCATCCGTCGATGGCCGGTATCCAGGCACTGTTCAACCAGGGCAAGGCGGCGGTGATTGCCAATGTCGGCACGCTGGCGCAGCCGATCACCAAGCAACAGTACAACAGCGGCAGCGTGCCGCGGCCGGCCAACCTGTACTCGCACAGCGACCAGCAATTTCTCTGGAACACCTCGATGGCCGACAACTCGGTACGCTCCGGCTGGGGCGGACGGGTAGGCGACCGGGTGGCGGCGCTGAACCAGACCGGATCGCTGACCACGTGCATGTCGGTCGCCGGCAATTCGACCTTCCTGTCCGGCGACACCATCCGCTCGTTTCCGGTTTCGCCGTCGGGCCAGTTCGGCCTCGACTTCTATGAGAGCAGCACCGAGACCCGGCCGCTATCCGAGGGGATCCAGAAACTGCTGGCGCAATCCGCCAGCCGCACCGGGGTGATGGACAGCGTGTGGCTGGACATCCTGTCCGGCGCCATCGTCAACCAGCGACAGATCTCCACTGCCCTCAGCGGCGCGGCGCCGTTCACCACCGCATTTCCCAACAGCGGACTCGGCCAGGCGCTGCGCATGGTGGCGCGGCTGGTGGCGGCGCGCGCGGCGTTTGGCGCCAAGCGGCAGGTATTCTTTGCCGGCATCGGCGGCTTCGACACCCACGGCGAAGACCAGCCGCAACGCCAGGCCGAACTGCTGGGCGAAATTTCCGACGCGGTCGCCGCGTTCTACGCCGCGACCGCCGAACTCAACATGGCCGAGAACGTCACCACCTTTACCGCCAGCGACTTCGGCCGCAACTTTGTCACCAACGGCAAGGGATCCGATCACGCCTGGGGCAGTCATCACCTGGTGGTCGGCGGCGCGGTCAAAGGCAATGCCATGTACGGCACCTTTCCCTCGCACCTGGTCGACGGTCCGGACGATGTCGGCAAGGGCACCTGGATACCGTCGGTGTCGGTCGACCAGTACGCGGCAACGATGGCGAGCTGGTTCGGCGTCAGCGGCGCGGACCTGAACGCGGTGTTCCCGAATCTGGCGCGCTTCCCGGCAGCGAATCTGGGGTTCATGACCTGAAAGAAGAACTCAAGCACTGGCGCGGCGTTTCAGGCATTTCTGCCCTGAACACCGCGCCAGTGCTTGCGTTTCAACCTCGACCGGGTGCAGGAATGCAGCGCTGTGCTACATTGCATGCCCATGCCTTCCGCCTCAAAAGCAACAACCAACGCCGACCTGGTGGCGCGCTCGCTGGCCAGCGTCTGGCACCCCTGCACGCAGATGAAGCACCACGAGCGTTTTCCACTGGTGCCGGTCACGCATGGCGAGGGCGTGTGGCTGGTCGACGCAGAGGGCAACCGGTATCTCGACGCCGTGTCGTCGTGGTGGGTCAACCTGTTCGGTCACGCCAATCCGCGCATCAACGCGGCACTGAAAGATCAGCTCGACCGGCTTGAGCACGCGATGCTTGCCGGCTTCACTCATGAACCGGCGATCGAACTGTCCGAGCGGCTCGGCACCCTGACCGGCCTCGGCCATGCGTTCTACGGCAGCGACGGCGCCAGCGCGGTGGAGATTGCGCTGAAGATGAGTTTTCATTTCTGGCGCAATGCCGGCCTGACATCCAAACAGAAGTTCGTCAGCCTCGACGGCAGCTACCACGGTGAAACCCTCGGCGCGCTGGCGGTGACCGATGTGGCGATTTTTCGCGATGCGTATGGTCCGCTGCTGAACAATAATCTGCGGGTGCCGTTTCCCGGCGGGAACGTCGATGCCGCGCTGGCCGCGCTGGAGACCCTGCTGGCGGCGCGTCACCAGGAAATCGCGGCGCTGATTGTCGAGCCGCTGGTGCAGGGCGCATCGGGCATGCGCATGTATCCGCCGCGCTACCTGACGCAGGCGCGGGAACTGTGCCATCGGCACCAGGTGCACCTGATCGCCGACGAGATCATGACCGGCTTCGGCCGCACCGGCACCCTGTTCGCCTGCGAGCAGGCCGGCGTCCGGCCGGATTTCATCTGCCTGTCCAAGGGCATCACCGGCGGCTACCTGCCGCTGTCCTGTGTGCTGACCACCGATGACATTTATCGCCAGTTCTACGACGACGACGTGGCGCGCGGGTTCCTGCATTCTCACTCCTACACCGGCAGCGCGCTGGCCTGCCGTGCGGCGCTGGCCACGCTGGATATTTTTCGCGACGACGACGTGGTTGCCGGCAACCGCGTCCGTGCCGAACGCTTTGCGCGCCGCGCCGAGCCGCTCCGCCTGCACCCGAGCGTCAGCGGCTTTCGCCATCTCGGCATGATCTGGGCGTTCGAAGTTTCACCTGCGAAGCCGGGGTTCGCGCGCGAATTCTTCACCGCCGCGCTGAAGCGGGGCGTATTGCTCCGGCCGATCGGCAACACGGTCTACTTCATGCCGCCCTATGTCATCAGCGACGATGAGTTCGACCAGCTGGTCACGCAAACGCTGGCGGCAATCGATGAGGTGACCGCCGCATGACGCCGCGCGCGTTCCTGGCGGCGCTGGGCGCCGTGGCGTCGCTGGCCGCGCAGGCGCAACCGGTGCTGCCGCTGGTCACGTTGCCGTTGCCGGCCGCGGTCACCGACGCCCTGGCCCGCGCCCAGGTGCCGCTGGACAGCGTCAGCGTGATCGTCCGCGAGGCCGGCGCGAAAGACGCGCTGATCTCGCACCAGCCGGACAAACCCATGAACCCGGCCTCGGTGATCAAGCTGGTGACCACCTATGCCGGGCTGGAATTGCTCGGGCCGGCCCATGCCTGGAAAACCGAAGTGCTGGTCGCCGGCGACATGCGCGGCGGCACCTTGCGTGGCGACCTGGTGCTGCGCGGCAGCGGCGACCCGAAACTGACGGTGGAACGACTGTGGCTGCTGCTGAAGCAACTGCGCGAACGCGGCCTGACCACCATACGCGGCGACCTGATTCTCGACAAGGGCAGCTTCGAGTCCCAGACACACGACCCGGCAAAATTCGACGGCGAACCGCTGCGGGCCTACAACGTCGGGCCGGATGCGCTGCTGGTCAATTTCAAGTCGGTGCGCTTCGCCTTTGCGCCCACCGTTGACAACAAGTCGGTGGCGGTTTCACCGGATATCAAGCCGGCGCAACTCGAGATCGCCAGCCGCCTGCGGCTGATCGACGGACCGTGCGGCGATTGGCGCGAGCGCGTGGTGCTGGATGTGCAGGCGGCGTCGCCGACGCAGCTGAAGGTCGCCTTCTCCGGCAGCTACCCGCGGAGTTGCGGCGAGAAGGTGTGGAATGTCTCGCTGCTGGACCACGCGCGGTTTGTCGGCGGCGTGTTTGCACAGCTGTGGCGCGATGTCGGCGGCACCTGGAACGGCGCTGTCCGCCTGGCCGCCGCGCCGGCCGATGCGCGGCTGATCGCCACCACCGAATCGCCGCCGCTGGCCGACGTGATCCGCGACATCAACAAATACTCCAACAACGTGATGGCGCGGCAATTGTTCCTGACCATTTCAGCCGAGGTCTACCGGGAGCCGGCTTCGGCCGCACGATCGACCGAGGCGATTCGCGACTGGCTGTCGCGCAAAGGCATTGCCGCCCCGGAGCTGGTGCTGGAAAACGGCTCCGGCCTGTCGCGCAGCGAGCGCATCAGCGCCGCCACGCTGGCACAACTGCTCGACGCGGCATGGCGATCCAGCGTGATGCCCGAGTTTGTCTCCTCGCTGTCGCTGCTTGGCGTCGACGGCACCTTCAGGAGGCGGGTCAAGGGTGATCCGATTGCCGGCCAGGCGCATGTCAAGAGCGGCTCGCTGAGTGACGCGCGCGCCATCGCCGGCTATCTGCGCGATGCGCAGGGCCGCCGCTGGATCGTGGTGATGCTGGTCAACCACGCCAACGCCCCGCTTGCGCAGGGGGCGCAGGATGCGTTGCTCGGCTGGGTTTACAGCCACCCGCACTAACGGTGAGCCCCGGCCTGCACGTTCCGGTACCATCACGACGCCAAAAAAAACCCGCCGCAGGTTGCCCGTTGGCGGGTTGAAATGGTCGTGGCCCGGCAGTGATGCCGGATCGCGACCGTTGGGGTCGTCGGTGCCGCTACAGATGCAGGCGGATCACCGTGTTACCGGTTGCGTCGTTGCGACTGTCGGCGGGCGAATCGTTGCGCGCTTCGGCACTGGCGATGGCCGGCGCATTGCGGCGATCGACCAGGTCACCGCACAGCACCACCATCCGCTGGTCATATTCGAACGCGCAGGAAAGCGTCATGTAGCCGGTGGCGGCTGGCGAATGCGGCGGCGCAGGCATGACATGCACCTGCAGCGGCGCCGCCAGCGCGTGTTCCACCACATGCTGCAATTGTTCAAGCGCCGTTCCCGGCGTGGCCTTGAGGCTGCGCGGCGTCGGGTTGCCGATCAGATCCAGCACCAGCCGCGAGCGGTGGACGCCTTGCGCCGACTGCGGATCATTGGTCGCCAGGTAGGTGCGCAGCACGTTGGGCAGGCCGCGAAAGGTTTCGGTTGCATGGGCGAAACTGGCGCCGCGCTGCAAGTCGAGAATGGCCAGGTTCAGGGCGTGGGCGTAGACCTCGATGTTTTCGTTGCCGGCGGCGGCCGAGCCGATCAGCGGCGGGCGCTCGAAATCCAGCCCCTCGAACATCCGGTCGCACAGCGCCTGCGGCACCGACGTCAGGCCCGGCCGCGCAAAGTAGTAGCCCTGCAGGTAATCGGCGCCGACCTGCAGTGCCGTCAACGCCTCGTCGCGGGTTTCAATGCCCTCGATGATCGCCTCCGCGCCGCATTCGTGAATCAGCTTGACCATGTTTGCCAGCACCAGCCGCGCGTGGGTCTCGCGCACGGCAGAGGCGGTGACACTGCGGTCGATCTTGACGAAATCCGGTCGCAGCCGCCACAGCCGGTCGAAATTGGAGAAGCCGACGCCAAAGTCGTCGATCGCAATCTTGCAGCCGAGCTTGCGGTACAGGCGTGCCGCATCGATCAGCTGCGCCTCATCCGATACGCCGGTTTCCAGTATCTCGATGACGACATTGCGTGGGTCGATGCCATAGCCGGCAATCATCTGCGAGAACACCTGCGGGTGATGCGGGTCTTCGATCGCCGCCTGGGGGAAGGCGTTGAGGAACACCATGCCGCTTTCATCGCCAAGGTTGGCGACATTGCGCAGGTGCAATGCGCGGCAGAGCCAGTCCAGGAACAGGTCCTCGCCATGGCTGGCCGACAGCGCAAACACGGTCTCCGGCCGCACCGTCTGGCCGGCCAGGTTGGTGGCGCAGAGCAGGCCTTCATAGCCGACGCAGCGTTTTGCCGTGACGCTGAAAATCGCCTGGAAATGCGAGCCCAGTGTCAGCGCGTTGAACGGATAGGTGGCCCAGCCGAGACCCTTCGGTATGCCGGCATAGATTCGTTCAAACCCGGCTTCGAGTGTTGCGCGAGAGCCCATCGGGCTACCGCCCGGATTGGCTGTTCGTGACGTCGCGTGCATGCTTGCCCCAGTAGATTTTTTCGCTGGGACGGATTGTTGCGGATGCGGGTTACCTGTCAATTACCTGACCGAACGGTCAAGTTACGGCTGTAATCGACGCCCGCATTAGTGCCGGATGCTGGGCGCCGGCCATGACTAGCGTTGCGAGATAAATTAAATACTGACAAGCCTTTTATGGATAGCGAGCGCTGACTTCAAGGCAATGGTAGCAGGCGCGGAACAAGTGCAAATGTTTGTGTCTACCGGCCCGCCGTTGCCAATGCCGCCGCCAGCGCGTGGGCCAGCTCGTTGCGCTGGTAGGGTTTGCGCAACACCTTGACCACGCCCGCCTGCTGGGCGCGCAGCTCAAAACCCGGCCCGCCGTAGGCGGTAATGATCAGGATCGGCAACTCCGGCCGCGCGGCATGCACCCGCGTCGCCAGCTGGGTTCCGGTGAGGCCGGGCATGATTTCGTCGGTCAGCAACAGGTCAAACTGTTGCGGTTGCCGTTCGAACGCGGCCAGTGCATCGGTGCTGCTGTTGAACACCGCCGTCTGGTAGCCGAGTTCGGCGAGGATTTCCTCGGCCAGCTCGAGCAGCGGCTGTTCATCGTCGACAATCATGATGCGTTGCTCACGGCCACGTGGCACGCTGACTTCGCCATCCGCATTGGCGCTGCTTTCGCCGTCGTCGAGCGGCAGGTAGACAGTAAAGGTCGCCCCGCTGCCGGCCTGGCTGTCGAGTTCGATGCCACCACCATGCGCCCGCGCCACCGCCAGCGCGAGCGCCAGGCCGAGACCGGTACCGCGCCCGCTGGCCTTGGTGGTGAAGAACGGCTCGAAGATCCGGTCGCGCGCCGCGTCCTCGATGCCGACACCGTGGTCGCGCACCCGGATCAGCGCATAGTTGCCGGCCGGCAGTTGCCCCTGGATCACCGGCTGCGGCTCGCGCAACGCCGCCAGGCTGAGATCGATTTCCAGCACGCCGCCGTCCGGCATTGCCTGCAGGCCGTTGGTGGCCAGGTTCATGAACAGCTGGTGCAATTCGGTCGGATTGCCGGTCACGGCGAGGTGTCCGGCATGGTGACGGTTGAGGCGGACCTCATGCGGTGTCGATCCGCGCACCAGCAGCACCACTTCATCCAGCACATCATCGACGTTGACCGCCATGCGTGCCGCGGGTGTCTTGCGGCTGAAGGTGAGTATCTGCGACACCAGCACCCGGCCGCGCTCGCCGGCCTTGAGGATGATGTCCAGGTGCCGTGCCAGCGTGGCATCGCCGGTGACACGCTTGCGCGCCATCTCGCCATAGCCGACGATCGACGCGAGGATGTTGTTGAAGTCGTGCGCAATGCCACCCGCCAGCTGGCCGATCGCCTCCATCTTCTGCGCATGACGCAATTCCGCCTCCAGCCGGACGCGTTCCGCGTCCGCGTGCTTTTTGTCGGTGATGTCCTCGACAAAACCGATGATGCGCCACCCGCGCGAGCGCCCGACCGACAACTCCGACGCCGGCGCCTTGACCGCGTAGGCGCTGACGCTCATCAACCGGTAGGTGTCATCTTCACGGCGCACGCGGTATTCCAGCTTGACCGATTTCAGCGCGCCCGACCCCATCTTGCGCCGGATACCCAGCAATCGTTCGCGGTCGTCCGGGTGGACGCGTCCAGTCCACAGGCGCGTCGTTTCCAGATCGCGGGTGGCAAGGCCGAGCACCGCCCGGGTGTCGCCCGCCCAGTCGATGTGGCCGCTGTCGGCATGGATCTCGAACACCAGGTTGCCGCTGGCCTTGATCGCCGCCTCGAATCGCCGGCGCCACGATTCGGTGTCGGCGAAGGCGTCGCGACGCTCGGTCATCAGTCCGGCGCCGATCAGGATCATCACGCCAAGCAGGCCGACGTAAACCTGCAAGGTCAGCAGCGTGGTGCCGGGGTCGGCGTGGGCGGCGACAAACGGCCCGGTGCCGTTGGTTGTGTACCAGATCGTCATCAGCGCATAGGTCGCCAGCGCGAGGGTCGAGCCGCGCAGGCCAAAGCGCAGGGCGGCCCAGACCAGGAACGGCGTGGTCAGGTGTTGCTGCTGCGGCACCCAACCGCGCGCATCGGGCGCGACGGCAAAGACGACGTGGGTGGATATCACCAGCGCGGCAAACACGACCGTCGCCTCGATCGCGCGGCCGCCGCGGTCAAAGCGCAGGTTCTGCCGGCTTTCACGCGCCCAGACCACGATCAGCGGCGCGACCGTGATGATGCCGAGCACGTCCGATACGAACAGCGCCTTGCACAGGTACCAGTACGACGCATCGCCGCGCAGGTTCTCGTCCAGCGCCCCCAGCAGCGAAGCGGCTGCCGTCACCGCGGCGGCGACCAGGGCAAAAACCACGATGCCGTGCACGGTGTCGATATTGCGCGGCAGGTTGAAATAGCGCCGCATGATCCAGGCCGCCAGCGCGGGCTGGATCGCATTCATGCCGACAAATCCGTCCAGGGTGAAGGGAATGCCGTTCAATTCGCCGGCCAGCGCATTGGCAACCATGATCATGCCGGCGTAGGCCGGCCATTGCTGCAACCGGGCCCGCATCAGCACGCCGAGCGCCAGACCGTCGGCCGGCCAGATGCAGGCAGCAACGCCGGCGCGGAACGGCAACGAGATGGCAAAGGTGAACAAGGCGACGTACATGGCGCCGAACACCAGCAGCCAGACTGCGTCCACCCACAGCGGTCGCGTCGCGGAGCCGGCTGAAACAAGCTGCTTTAGCGGACCAATTGAATTCGCCATCGGCTCGGTGGAGAAAATCCTGAATGCGCACGGGACTTGAAAACCAACGCACCTATTGTATGCTGTGGGTAACAAATATAAGCAGTTGGGGTTCGATCATTTATGACGCACGTGCTGGCGGTAGATGACGACGAATCCGTGCGCAACCTGATTGCCGAATACCTGACGGAATCCGGCTTTCGCGTGACCACGGTGGGCAACGGGCGCGACATGGCCGCGGCGATGGCCGCCGGACCGGTCGATCTGATCGTGCTCGACGTCAAGCTGCCGGGCGAAGACGGCTTCACGCTGGCGCGAGATGTCCGGCAGACATCGAATGTCCCCATCATCATGCTCACCGGCCAGGGCCACGAGGTCGATCGCGTGCTCGGCCTCGAGCTTGGCGCCGACGACTATCTGGTCAAGCCGTTCAGTCCGCGCGAACTGCTGGCGCGGATCAAGGCGGTGCTGCGGCGATTCGGCAGCAACCGGTCCGACCACGCCGCCGGCCATGCGCGGCGCGAAGGCGACCTGCGCAACTATCGCTTTTCCGGCTGGGAGCTTTCCACCGGCACCCGCCGCCTGCTTTCGCCCAGCGGCCAGCGGGTCGAGCTGACCAACGGCGAGTACGCGCTGCTGATGACCTTTCTCAAGGCGCCGCGGGCGGTGCTGTCGCGCGACCAGTTGCTGGAAGGCAGCCGCCTGCACGATGACATCTATGACCGCTCGATCGACGTGCAGATCCTGCGGTTGCGGCGCAAGATCGAGGCCGACCCGAACGAGCCACGGCTGATCCGCACCGAGCGTGGTGCCGGTTATTTTTTAGACAGCGACGTCGACAACTAGGCTGCCGCATCACACGCCGATGCACACGGCGGCATGCCGGCTTGGTCGCGCTGCGGTCGCGGGGACTATAATCAGCAGGCGTCTAGCCCGGTAACGGGGCCGGCGCATCCCGAAAAAGGCCCGTGACAACTCTCCCGTTCAGTTCGCTGCTTTCCCTCGACTGGGTACTGCTGGTCGCTTCCGCATGGCTGCTGCTGGCAATTGCCGGCCTGGTTTTCCTGAAAAATTTCGCCGTGGTGGCGCGGGTGCTGTTCCCGGTTTCCGCCGTGCTGAGCATCGTGCTGGCCGCGGTCGGCCTGACCGCCGTGATCCAGACGCCGCAAGTGGCGGTGCTGCCGTTGGGCCTGCCGTCGCTGCCGTTTCATTTCCGGCTCGACGCGCTGGCGGCATTCTTCGTCATGCTGCTTGGCCTCGCCAGTGCCGGTATCTCGGTGTTTGCCGCCGGCTATTTCCGCCAGGCGGAAGGCGCGCCACCGGGCCTGCTGTGCATGCAATACCACCTGTTTCTGGCCAGCATGCTGCTGGTGCTGGTTGCCGACGACGCCTACGCCTTCATGGTGATGTGGGAGACGATGGCGCTGTCGTCGTTTTTCCTGGTAACCACCAATCACCGCATCCCGGAAATACGCCGTGCCGGCTTTCTCTATCTGCTGGTGGCGCACGTTGGCGCCATCGCCATCCTGCTCTGCTTCGGCGTGCTGCAGGCCAACACCGGCGACTACACCTTCGCCAGCATGCGCGCGCAAAGCCTGACGCCGTTCTGGGCCTCGGCCGCGTTCCTGCTGGCGCTGTTCGGTTTCGGCGCCAAGGCCGGCATCCTGCCGCTCCACATCTGGCTGCCGGAAGCACATCCGGCCGCACCCTCGCCGGTGTCGGCGCTGATGAGCGGGGTGATGCTCAAGACCGCCATCTACGGCATGCTGCGGGTGAGCCTCGACCTGCTGCCGCAACCGCTATGGTGGTGGGGCGTGGTGGCGCTGTCGCTGGGCCTGCTGACGGCGATGTTCGGCGCGGTATTCGCCGCCGTGCAAACCGACATGAAGCGCCTGCTGGCCTATTCGTCAATCGAAAACATCGGCTTGCTGGTGATTGCGCTGGGCCTGGCGCTGGTGTTTGCCGCCTACCGGATGCCGTCGCTGGCGGCGCTGGCGCTGATCGCCATGCTGTATCACTGCGTCAACCACGCCGTGTTCAAGAGCCTGCTGTTCCTCGGTACCGGCTCGGTGCTTCATGCCACCGGCGAGCGCAGTCTCGGCAAGCTTGGCGGCCTGATGCGGTTCATGCCCTGGGTCGGCTGGGCGATGCTGATCGGCGTCGTCGCCAGCGCCGGCCTGCCGCCGCTCAACGGCTTCGTCTCCGAATGGCTGCTGTTGCAGAGCCTGCTGTTCACGACCACCATTCCCAACCCCTACCTGAGCATGCTGATCCCGATTTTCGCTGCCGGCGTGGTACTGGTTGCCGCCCTTGCCGGCTACGTGATGGTGAAGTTTTTTGCCATTATTTTCCTCGGCCAGCCACGCGAGGAAAAGCTGTCCCAGGCGCACGATGCCGGCATGCTCGAGCGGCTCGGACTGCTGTGGCTGGCGGCCGGCTGCGTGCTGCTCGGCGTGTTCCCGGTCACCGTGATCGAGGTCATCGATCCGGTCGCGATACAGTTGCTCGGCCAGGGTCTTTCGCAAAGCGGCCGGATCGGCAATTGGCTGCTGCTGGCGCCGGTATCGGCAGCACGCGCGTCGTACAGCCCGCTGATCTTCCTGCTGGTCACGGCGACCTTCGTCGGGCTGACCATTGTCACCGTGCACCGCGTCTATCACGGCCGGGTGCGGCGCGCCAACGCCTGGGATTGCGGCTTTCCGCTGCAGACCGCGCGGATGCAGGATTCGGCCGAAGGCTTCGGCCAGCCGATCCGGCAGATTTTTGAGCCGTTCTTCCGCATGACCCGCCAGTTGCCGACCGCCTCCGACCTGGCGCCGCGCTACAAGGTCACGGTGGAGGATCCGCTGTGGCAATGGGTCTATCTGCGCATCGCCACCACCACCGAGGCGGTGTCGCGGCTGATCGGCAAACTGCAGCAGGGGCGCATCTCGATCTACCTGCTGTACAGCTTCGTCACGCTGATCACGATGCTGTTCCTGACCCAGCTATGAAAGCCGGCCGCGCATGAATATCGAAGGCGTCCTCGCCCAGCTGACCGAAATGCTGGTCGCGCTGGTGACCGCGCCGCTGCTGATGGGCTGGGTCAACATGTGCCGCGCCTGGCTGCAGAACCGCCGTGCGCCGCCGCTCTGGCAGCCGTTTTTCCTGCTGCACAAGCTGTTCAACAAGGACTCGGTGATCGCGCATAACGCGAGCCCGGTGTTCCGCATCACGCCCTACATCGTGTTCGGCTGCATGCTGCTGGCCTGCGCCATCATCCCCACCATCTCCACCAATCTGCCGCTGGCACCGGCAGCCGATGCGATCGCACTGGTCGGCCTGTTCGGCCTCGCGCGGCTGTTCATTTCGCTGGCCGCGATGGATATCGGCACCTCCTTCGGCTCGCTCGGCGCGCGGCGTGAAATGCTGGTTGGTTTCCTGGCCGAACCGGCGCTGCTGATGGTGGTGTTCACCGTTTCGCTGATTGCCAGTTCGACCTCGCTGGCCACCATCGTCAATCACCTGACCAACAGCGAGTTCACCATCCTGCCCAGCATGGCCTTTGCCGGCGTGGCCTTCACCATGGTGTCGCTGGCGGAAAACGCGCGGGTGCCGGTCGACAATCCCGCCACCCACCTCGAGCTGACCATGATCCACGAGGCGCTGATCCTTGAATACTCGGGCCGCCACCTGGCGCTGATCGAATGGGCCGCCGCCCTCAAGCTGTTCGCCTATTCCTGCGCCGGCCTGGCGCTGTTCTTTCCCTGGGGGGTGGCCGCGGCCAGCGACCACGTCGCGCTGCTGTTCGCGCTGCCGGTGCTGATCGGCAAGCTGGCCATCGGCGGCGCCTCGCTGGCGCTGGTCGAGACCATCCTGGCCAAGATGCGCATCTTCCGCGCGCCGGAATTCCTCGCCACCGCTTTCCTGCTGGGCGTGCTGGCGCTGCTGGTTCACCTGCTGCTGGGCGCATGAGATGAGCAATTTCACCGGCCAGCTGGTCAACCTGTTCGCCGCGATCCTGCTGCTGATCGCGTTCGCCATGCTTTCGCAGCGGCGCATCCTGTCGCTGATCAACCTGTTCGCGCTGCAGGGGCTGACCCTGGTCGCCTCCACCCTAACGGTCGCCTTCGCCACCGGCCAGAAGCACCTGCTGTATTCGGCCGCCATCACCTTTGTCCTGAAGGTGCTGGTGCTGCCGTACATCCTGCACCGCCTGATCCGGCGGCTGAACGTGAAATGGGACGTGGAGACGCTGATCAACATCCCGACCATGATGCTGGTCGGCATCGCGCTGGTGGTGTTTGCCTTCAACCTGGCGCTGCCGATCTCGCAGTTCTCGTCGTCGATCGCCCGCGGCACCCTGGGCATCGCGCTGGCCTGCGTGCTGCTGTCGTTCCTGATGATGATCACCCGCTCCAAGGCGGTGCCGCAGGTGATCGGCTTCCTGGCGATGGAGAACGGCCTGTTCTTCGCCGCCACCAGCGCCACCTACGGCATGCCGATGGTGGTTGAGCTGGGCATCGCGCTGGACGTGCTGATCGGCATGGTGATCCTGGGCGTGTTCATGTTCCAGATCCGCGAACAGTTCGATTCGCTCGACATCCATCACCTCGAGAAACTGAAGGACGATTGATGGGCGCGCTGACACCATTGCTGCTGCTGTTCCTGTTCCCGCTGGCCGGCAGCGTCGTGCTGGCGGTGGTCGGCGCGCGGCCGCGGGCGCCGGAAATCAACGCCGCGTTCAGTTTCGCCACGCTGGCAGCCTCGGCCTGGCTGACGGTTGAAATCATTTCCGGCGGCTCGGTACTGCTGCTGGACGAACAGTTTTTCGTCGATCCGCTGAATGTATTCCTGGTGGCGCTGACCGCCTTTGTCGGCTTCACCACGTCGCTGTTTTCGCGCCCGTACATGCGCGTCGAGCGCGATCACGGTCGCATGACCGCCGGCCGGATGCGGCTCTACCACAGCATGTACCAGGCATTCAGCTTCACCATGCTGGTGGCGCTGACCACCAACAACCTCGGCATCCTGTGGGTGGCGATGGAGGCCGCGACGCTGGCGACGGTGCTGCTGGTGTCGGTGTATCGAACCGCCGCCAGCCTGGAGGCGGCGTGGAAGTACTTCATCCTCTGCGGCGTCGGCATCGCGCAGGCGCTGTTCGGCACCATCCTGCTTTACTTCGCCGCCGAGCGGGTGCTGGGCGCCCAGGGCAATGCGCTGCTGTGGACCCACCTCAACCTGGTCAAGACCCAGCTCGAGCCCGCCATCCTGTCGCTGGCTTTTGTGTTCCTGCTGGTCGGCTATGGCACCAAGGTCGGCCTGGTGCCGCTGCACACCTGGCCGCCGGAGGCCCATGCCGAAGGCCCGGCGCCGATCTCGGCGGTGCTGTCGGGACTGCTGCTCAATGTCGCCCTGTACTGCCTGATCCGGGTCAAGGTGCTGACCGACGGCGCGCTGGGCACCCATTTTGCCGGCAACATGATGATGGGTTTCGGCCTGCTGTCGGTGGTGGTGGCGGCGTTCTTCCTGTCGCGCCAGAAGGACGTCAAGCGGATGTTTGCCTATTCCTCGATCGAGCACATGGGCCTGATGGCGTTTGCCTTCGGCATGGGCGGACCGATCGCCAATTTCGCCGGCCTGCTGCACATGACGGTGCATTCGCTGATCAAGTCGGCGATCTTTTTTGCCGTCGGCCACGCGGTGCAGGCAGCCGGCACCCAGTCGATCGAAGGCATTCGCGGCCTGATCCGGCAAAGCCCCACCGTCGGCTGGGGACTGATGTTCGGCACCCTGGCCATTCTCGGCATGCCGCCGTTCGGCGTGTTCGCCAGCGAGTTCCTGATCCTCACCACCGCGATGCGCGAGCACGCCTGGGCCACGCCGTTCCTGCTGATTTCGCTAGGCGTCGCGTTCGCGGCTGTTTTCGGCAAGGTGCAGCCGATGGTGTTCGGCGAAACTTCGATCAAGCCGCTTGCCCATCCGCCGGCCATGCTGCCGGTGTTCGTTCATCTTGGCCTCGGCCTGATGCTCGGCCTGTACATTCCCCCTTATCTGGCGCGCTGGTACGAGCAGGCCGCGCGGCTGATCGGCTAAGGAAAGATCATCATCATGCGCATACCGGGTCTTTCGCTCAATTTCCAGAAACTCGACGGTGCAGTGCCGGCCGCAATGGCGCAGGTCGACGCGGCCGGCTGGAGCGAGGCTGCACGGTCAGTGCATGAGACCAGCCGCAAGCTGGTCGCCCTGTGGGGCTCGGATCAGCGCGATCTCGACCGGTCGATCGCCGTGCATGCGGCCTACGCGGTCGATGCCGGCCTCGCCGTGGTGACACTGCCGGTTGCCATCGACGAAGGCCACGAACCCGCCGGCTATCCCGACCTGTCCGGCATGTTCCCGGTGGCGGCACGCATGCAGCGCGCGCTGTTCGACCTGCTCGGCGTGCGGGCCGAAGGTGCCGCTGACCAGCGCCCGTGGCTCAGGCACAATGCCTGGCCGGCCGACAGCTTTCCGCTGCGTCGCGATTTCGATTCGTCGCAGCGTTTCAGCAACGAGCAGGAGGTCTATCCGTTCGTCCGGGTCGAGGGCGACGGCGTGCACGAAATCCCGGTCGGACCGATTCATGCCGGCATCATCGAGCCCGGCCATTTCCGTTTTTCCATCGTCGGCGAGAAAGTGCTGCGGCTCGAGCAGCGGCTCGGTTACGTCCACAAGGGCATCGACAAGCGTTTCGAGCATTTCACGCTGGCCGAAGGCGGCCGGCTGGCCGGGCGGGTGTCGGGCGATTCGACCGTTGCCTTTGCCTGGGCCTACGCGCAGGCGGTCGAATCGGCGGCCGGCATCACGCCGCCCGATCGCGCCGCCTGGCTGCGCGCGCTGATGCTCGAGCGCGAACGCGTTGCCAACCATCTGGGCGACCTGGGCGCGCTGGGCAACGATGCCGCACTGGCGTTCGGCCTGTCGCAGTTCATGCGGCTGAAGGAAGACTGGCTGCGCTGGGCCGGCAGCGCATTCTGCCATCGCATGATGATGGACTGCGTGGTGCCCGGCGGCGTCAGCGTCGACCTGTCACCCGAACACGCCGAGCAACTGGCGCGGCTGGTTTACGACATCGAACGAGAAACCCGCAACCTGCGCGAAATCTACGACGAGCACGCCGGCCTGCAGGATCGCTTCCTGACCGCGGGCCGGGTGACCAACCAGCTCGCGATCCGGCTCGGCCTCACCGGACTGGCCGCACGCGCCAGCGGCGAGGCCCGCGACCTGAGGGTGGCGCATCCATGCGCGCCGTACAACGAACTCGGCGTCAAGCCGGCGATCCACCGTGGCGGCGATGTGGCAGCGCGGGTCGCCGTGCGCTTCGACGAGCTGTTCGAGTCGTTGCGCCTGATCCGGGTGATCCTGCATCAGCTGCCGCGCGGCGAAGTGCGGTTGACGCTGCCGGTACCGGCCGCGGGCGCGCGCGGCATCGGCTGGGTCGAGGGCTGGCGCGGCGAAGTGCTGGTGGCACTTGAGGCCGGCGAGGGCGGCATCATCCGCCGCTGTCACGCCCACGACCCGTCGTGGCAGAACTGGCCGGTGCTGGAGCACGCGGTGATGGACAACATCGTCCCGGATTTTCCGCTGATCAACAAGTCGTTCAACCTGAGCTACAGCGGGCAGGACCTGTGATCCCGATCCTGCTCAAGATCCTCCGCACCGGCATCGTCAGCGAGCCCGCGCCCCGCGCTGACGAGCAGCTGCGGTCGGCAAACCCGCTGCGGGCGGAACTGATTCACGACGAATTGCTGCGCAAACTCGGCCGCGCGCTGGCGATCCGCCAGATCGATGGCGGCTCCTGCAACGGCTGCGAGCTCGAAATCCACGCGCTCAACAATCCCTACTACAACATCGAGGGCATGGGCATCAAGTTCGTCGCCAGCCCGCGCCACGCCGACCTGCTGCTGGTGACGGGACCAGTGACGCGGCACATGGAGCGCGCGCTGCGCATCGCCTACGAAGCCACGCCCGACCCGAAGCTGGTGGTGGCGGTCGGCGACTGCGGCGGTAACGGCGGAATCTTTGGCGAGAGCTATGCCAGCTGCGGCGGCGTGGCCAGCGTCATCCCGGTCGATGTCGTCGTTCCCGGCTGCCCGCCGCCGCCGCTGGCGATCCTGCAGGGCATCCTGACTGCGGTGACCACGCGCAACCCGGCCCCGGTCCGCGGCGGCTGACGCACGGCGCCCTTCAGCCGGCGGCCAGTGTGCCGGCAAATCGCTGCGCCAGAAAATCGACAAACGTCCGCACCTTGGCCGACAGGTGGCGGCGGCTGGGGTAGACGGCGTAAATGCTGTATGGCGCCGGCCGGTACGGCTTCAGAATCTCCACCAGCCGGCCCGACGCGCACAGCGGATTGACGATGAAGTCCGGCTCCAGCGCGATGCCGGTGCCGGCAGCCGCGATCGCCGCCAGCATCTCGCCATTGTTGGCGTGCACGCTGCCTTCGACATGCACCCGGATCTCGCCGCCCTTGCGATCATTGAAGCGCCATTGGTTCCTGACCGGGGCGTACTCGTAGGTGAAGCAATTGTGCCGCGCCAGGTCGTCCGGATGTTTCGGTGTGCCGTGCTGCGCCAGGTAGTCGGGTGCGGCACAGGCGACCAGGCGCATGCTGCCGATGCGGCGCGCGATCAGGTTCGGATTTCCCAGGTCGCCGATGCGGATGGCCAGGTCCAGCCCTTCCTCGACCAGGTCGACAAAGCGATTCGAGGCGGCGATATCGAAACGCACCTCGGGATAACGCACCTGGAACGCGCCGATGGCGGGCGCCAGGTACGGTACGCCGAAGCTGGTCGAACAGGTCAGCCGGATGGTGCCGCGTGGCGTGACGGTGCTGCTGGACACCACGGCCTCGGTTTCCTCGATGTCCGCCAGCAGATGCAGCGTGCGCTCGAAGTAGGCCTGGCCGCTTTCGGTCAGCGAGATGCGCCGCGTGGTGCGATGGAGCAGGCGCGTGGCGAGGTGGGCTTCCAGTTCGGCGACGCGGCGCGACACGGCAGAGGTCGACATGTCGAGCTGGTCGGCCGCGCGGGCAAAGCTGCCCTGCTCCACCACCTTGACGAAAACCTGCATCGCCTGCAATCGATCGAGTGCCATGACAGTATTATTTCATTTCACGGGACAATGTATTTCGAATTATGCTCTTTATCCCGTCCATGGCAATCCCCATAATCCATCCCATCAACGACCTTTATGGAGATTGTCATGTTCGATACCCGTACCGCCCCCTATGCCGCCCTGCTGCTGCGCGTCTCGCTCGGCATCATGTTCATCGCCCACGCGCTGTTGAAGTACGTCGTCTTCACGCTGCCCGGCACGGTCAAGTTTTTCGAGTCGCTGGGTCTGCCCGGACCGTTGGCTTACGTCACCTTTGCCGCCGAACTGGTCGGCGGCCTGCTGATCCTGGGTGGCATCTACGCCCGCTGGGTCGCACTGGCACTGGTGCCGATCCTGCTGGGCGCCACCTGGGCGCATATTGGCAACGGCTGGGTGTTCAGCGCACCCAACGGCGGCTGGGAATATCCGGCTTTCCTGGTGGTCGCAGCCCTGGTGCTGGCCCTGCTTGGCGACGGCAAGTTCGCCCTGGTCAAATCGCGCGCCGCCTAGCTTCACCGTTTTTTCCCGCCGTCCCCGCCAACGCGGGGACGGCAATCCCTCACCGTCGTATCCCGCTACCCAACAGGAAAGGAATCACATGAAACTGTACTTCTCACCGGGCGCCTGCTCACTCTCGCCACGCATTGCCCTGCTCGAAGCCGGCCTGCCGTTCGACACGCAGAAAGTCGACACCAAGACCAAGCAAATGGAAGGCGGCGGCGACTTCTGGACCATCAACAGCAAAGGCTACGTGCCGGTGCTGCAGCTCGACAGCGGCGACTTTCTTACTGAAGGACCGGCGATCGTGCAGTACATCGCCGACCAGAAACCCGAATCCGGACTGGCGCCAAAGGCCGGGACGCTGGAACGCTATCGCCTGCAGGAATGGCTCAACTTCATCACCTCCGAAGTCCACAAGGGATTCAGCCCGCTGTTTGACCCGGCCACGCCGGCCGATGCCAAGCAGGGATTCCGGGACAAACTCGGCAAGCGCTTCGACTGGCTG
>CAYQKN010000005.1:47056-49543 GCA_964417885.1 uncultured Burkholderiales bacterium
CGTGGGCCGCGCTGGCGCAAGCCTTGCCGGTGCCGAAGGCGGTGCTGGTGATTACCGCGCACTGGGAAAGCAATCTGCCGATGCTGTCGGGCAATGCCAAGCCGTCGATGATCTACGACTTCGGCGGTTTTCCGGGCGACCTGTACAAAATCGTCTATGCCGCTCCCGGCGCGCCCGATGTCGCTGCGCGCGCGCAGGAGTTGCTGAAGGGCGCCGGCATCACCGCCGGCATCGACGGCTGCCGCGGCATGGACCACGGTACCTGGGTGCCGCTGCTGAGAATGTTTCCCGATGCCGATGTGCCGGTGGTGCAGCTGTCGGTGCAGCCGGCGATGAATCCGCGCCACCATTACGCGGTCGGCCTGGCGCTGGCGCCGCTGGCGCGCGAAGGGGTGCTGATCGTCGGTTCCGGCCATCTCACACACAACCTGCGCGACTGGATGACGTCGCGCAACCAGTCCGGCAAGTCGGCCTACGCGGTCCAGTTCCAGCATTGGGTGCATGATCACCTCGACAGCCAGGACATCGATGCGTTGACCCGCTATCGGCAGCTGGCGCCGGAGGCGGTGCGCGCGCACCCGACCGAGGAACACTTCCTGCCGCTGTTTGTGGCCCTGGGCGCGGCCGGTCCCGGCGCGCGGGCGGAGCAGGTGTTCGACGGCTTCGAGGGCGCGGCGCTGGCGATGGATGCTTACCGCTTCAGGCAGCAGCCAGCCGGCTAGTCGCCGGCATCGCGCAGCAGCCGCACCAGTTCCACCGCGGTGCGCACGCCCATTTTCTGGAACACCCGGGCACGGTAGACCTCGACCGTGCGCATGACGATGCCGAGCTCATCGGCAATCACCTTGTTGTAGTGGCCGGCGACGATCAGGTCCATCACCTCGCGCTCGCGCTGGGTCAGCTGGGCGAGGCGCGATTGCAGCGTCGAATGCGCCATGCTCTGGTCGATATGGCGCGCCGACACCGCCAGCGCGGCGGCGACGCTGTCGACCAGCGAATTGTCATTGAGCGGCTTTTCGAAAAAATCGAACGCCCCGCTTTTCAGCGACGACACCGCCATCGGCACATCGCCGTGGCCGGTAAGGAAAATCACCGGCCAGATTTCGTGCAGGCCGGCCGCGCGCATCTGGTCGAACAATTCGATGCCGCTCATGTCCGGCATGCGGATGTCGAGGATCAGGCAGCCGGGGGTGCGCTCGGCCGGCTCGACCGCCAGCATGAAATCAGCAAACTCCCGCGCCGACGCGAATGCCCGGCTGGCGTGGCCGCGCGACTTGAGCAGCCACGCCAGCGAATCGCGTAACGGTTCCTCGTCGTCAATGATGTAAACCATGCGCCGGCATCAGCTCCGCTCAGCGTTCACCACGCACGGCAGCACGATGCAGAATGCGGTGCCGTCGTCAAAGCTGTCGAACCAGAGCCGGCCGCCGTGCGCCTCGACGATGCTGCGACAGATGCTCAGCCCCATGCCCATTCCTTCCGCCTTGGTGGTGAAGAATGCCGAAAACAGCTTGTCGCGCAGGTCCTCGGCAATGCCTGCGCCATAGTCTCGCACATCGATGCGCAGCGTGTCGCCGGCATCCTCGCGCGCGCCGATTTCCAGTCGCCGGTGCTCGCGATCGGCGGTCGCCATCGCCTCGATCGCATTGCGGGTGAGGTTGAGCAGCACCTGCTCCAGCAGCACCGGGTCGCCCATCACGCGCGGCAGGTCCGGCGCGGCGCGGGTGATCACCTGCACCCCGGTCTTGCGCGCCTGCAGCTCGACCAGCGGCAGGCAGTCCTGCACCAGATCGTGGATCGACAGCGACACGCGCTGCGGTTCGCGCTTGCGGACGTAATCGTGCACCCGGCGGATCACCTGTCCGGCGCGCTGCGCCTGCAGGTTTGCCTTTTCCAGTGTGGCGCGGATCTCGGCACCGGATGCGCCGCCGTCCTGCATCATGTTGAGGGTGCCGGTGACATAGCTGGTGATGGCGGCCAGCGGCTGGTTCAGCTCGTGCGCCATCGACGAGGCGATTTCGCCCATCGTCGTCAGCCGCGCCACGTTCTGCAGCCGCTCCTGCTGCATGCGCATGTTTTCCTCCGCCTGCTTCTGCTCGCTCACGTCGACGATCGAGCTCATCCAGCCGGTCTGCTTGCCGTGCGCGTCGCGCAGCGGCGCTTCATAGATCATCACCGGAAAGCGCTCGCCGCCGGCGCGCTGGAACACGGTCTCGAAGGCATGTTCGCTGACGGTGCCGGCGAATACCTTGGCCATCCGCTGTTCGTATTCGCGGGTGTGTTCCGGCGCCCAGTAGGCCATCGGCGGCAGCTTGCCCACCAGCTCATCCTCGGCATAGCCGACCATCTTGCAGAAGGCCGGATTGACGTAGGTGACACGCCCGGCCAGGTCACGTGCGCGCAGCCCGGTCACGACCGAATCGCCCACCGCCTTGCGGAATGCGGCCTCGTCGAGCAGTTTTTCTTCGGCCCGCACCCGGCGCTTGA
>CAYQKN010000005.1:49643-54218 GCA_964417885.1 uncultured Burkholderiales bacterium
GATCTCGTGGCCCTGCGAAAACCACCACGGCACGTTCTGCTCGAGGATGCGGCGCAAGGGAAAGACGGCGATGATGAGGTTGACCCCGGTGTCGGCAATTGCGCCGCCACCCGGGGCACCATCAGCCGCCGGCAGCAGCGCGTAAGCGTTCAGCGCCGGACCGTAGGCCGAGGCATAGACGCTGCCGAAAAACGGCCGCCGCAACGCCCCCGGGTCCGCCATCCGGGCATTCAACTTTCCCAGGTCTTCGGTCGGCAGCAGCTCGGCCAGCGGCGGGTGGCTCAATCCCTCCTGCAAGGCGGCGATGCGCGACATCCAGCCGGGCCCGAGCAGCTCGATGCGCGCCGCCTCCTTGGCGTTGCGCAGGTACGACTCCAGGCGCAGCCGCGCGGCCGATGCATCGAGCAGGCGCTGGACCACGTCGTTGGCGATCACCTGCAGCGACTCGGCATCGCGCTCGAGCTCGTACTGGATGGATTGCTTGACCCACAGCGTGTCGGTGATCAGCTGCTCGCGGTTCTGGCTGGCCTCATGACTGGTCGACAACGACAGCAGAAACATCGTGGTCGCCAGAAGCAATGCGAGGATCAGCGCTGGCAGCCACCACCAGATCCTGCGTTGGTCCAGTTTTTGACGGGGCGTGCTTGCGGTTGGGGTTGCCATGTCGCCATGGTGCAAGGGCGCGCGCCGCCTGTAAACACCCGGCGCATGTGGATATCCACAATTGCCGGGCCGCGTGCGGGACGCCAAACTGGCACCCGTCAGCCTGTTCGTTGCTGCAACCCGAACACCGATCCACCTCTACCTACCGGGAGTTTCCATGTTGATCCGCTCAATGCTCGCTTCGCTGGTCCTCGCCACCCTGCCACTGTCCACTGCCTTGGCGCAGGCGCCCATCGTCATCAAGTTCTCCCACGTCGTGGCCACCGACACGCCCAAAGGCAAGGCCGCCGAGTACTTCGCCAAAAAGGCCGCGGAACTGACCAAGGGCAAGGTCAAGGTCGAGGTCTACGCCAACAGCACGCTGTACAAGGACAAGGAAGAAATGGAGGCGCTGCAGCTGGGCGCGGTGCAGATGCTGGCGCCGTCGCTGGCCAAGTTTGCCCCGCTCGGCGTCAAGGAGTTCGAACTGTTCGACCTGCCCTACCTGTTTGACGATTACAACGAGCTGCATGCCGTCACAACCGGCCCGGTGGGCAAGGCCCTGCTGAAAAAGCTGGAAACCCGCGGTCTGGTCGGATTGGCCTACTGGGACAACGGCTTCAAGGTGATGAGCGCCAACAAGCCGCTGAATAATCCGGATGACTACAAGGGCCTGAAGATGCGCATCCAGTCGTCGAACGTGCTGGACGCGCAAATGCGCGCGGTCGGCTCGATCCCGCAGAAGATGGCTTTTTCCGAGGTCTACCAGGCCCTGCAAACCGGCGTAGTTGACGGCACCGAGAACCCGCCTTCCAACCTCTATACGCAGAAAATGCACGAGGTGCAAAAGCACGTTTCGGTGACCAACCATGGCTATCTGGGATATGCCGTGATCACCAACAAGAAGTTCTGGGAGGGATTGCCTGCCGACGTGCGCAGCGCGCTGGATGTCGCGATGGCCGACGCGACCAAGTATGCCAACTCGATCGCCAAGGAAGACAACGACAAGGCGCTGGAAGAGGTTCGCAAGTCCGGCAAGAGCCAGATCGCCGTGCCGACGCCCGCACAAAAACTGGCACTGAAGAAGGCGATGATCAAGGTGCACCAGGAGATGGCGAGCCGCATCGGCAAGGAAAACATCGACGCCATCTACAAGGCCACCAACTTCGACCCGTCGAAGCTTTGATCCGAAACACGCAGGACCGCGGGGCGTGAGCCCCGCGGCCGGCAAAGAACCCACCCATGAAATATCTTGACCACCTCGAGGAATGGATCATTACCTTCCTCATTGGCGCCGCGACACTCATCATCTTCGTCGCAGTCATGCACCGCTATGCGTCCGGATGGCCGATCCCGGTGGTCCAGGACTGGCTGATTGCACTGAACCTGAGCTGGGCGCAGGAGCTGTGCATCATCATGTTCGTCTGGATGGCAAAGTTCGGCGCCGCCTACGGCGTGCGCACTGGCATCCACGTCGGCGTCGATGTGCTGATCAACAGCCTGTCCGGCCGCGCGCGGGCCAAGTTCATCGTCTTCGGCATGCTGGCCGGCGCATTATTTACCGGCATCATTGCCACCCTGGGTGCGCACTTCGTCTGGGAGAACGGCGCCCATTACGCGTTCTTCAACGCACTGGGGATCGCTGCCAAGGATTTGTATCCCGGGCCGACCACGCCTGATCTTGAATGGCAGACCTGGGTCGTCTATTCGGCTATTCCGCTGGGATCATCCCTGATGTGCTTCCGCTTTCTCCAGGTCACGGTGAGCTTCATTCGCACCGGCGAGTTGCCGCAACACGATCACGGCCACGTCGATGGCATCGAGGCAGAAGAGGTGCCGGTGGATGTCAACCCTTACAACATGGACGATGATCTGCATCCCCATGACCTGAAGTACAGCAAGCGTCATCCCGAGACAAAAACCGGCATTGACGGCACTTCAACTGGCGGCAAGGGGGATGCGAAATGAGTGCCCTGATCATCTTTGTGTTGCTGACATTCCTGATGCTGTCGGGGATGCCGGTATCGATCTCGCTTGGCCTGACGGTGCTGACCTTCCTCTTCCTTTTCACCGCCACGCCGCTCGAGGCGGTTGCGCTCAAGCTATTCACCGGCATCGAGAAGTTCGAGATCATGGCCATCCCGTTCTTCATTCTGGCCGGGAACTTCCTGACTCATGGCGGCGTGGCAAAGCGGATGATTTACTTTGCCACGTCCATGGTCGGCCATCTCCGCGGCGGCCTGGGCTTGAGTTCGGTATTCGCCTGCGCGCTGTTCGCCGCGGTGTCCGGTTCCTCGCCGGCCACCGTGGTGGCGATCGGTTCGATCCTGTTGCCGGCGATGGTCAAGGCCGGTTACCCGAAAAAATTCGGTGTCGGCGTCATTGCCTCTGCCGGCGGCCTCGGCATCCTGATCCCGCCGTCAATCGTGATGGTGATGTACGCCGTGTCCACCAACAGCTCGATCGGGGCCCTGTTCATGGCAGGCGTGATTCCCGGTTTGCTGCTGGCGCTGTTTCTCAGCTTCACCACCTGGTACGTCGCCAAGAAAGGCAACTATCCGCGCGAGCTGAAAGCTACCTGGGCGCAGCGCTGGGATGCGTTCCGCAAGGCGATCTGGGGATTGCTGCTTATCCTGGTGGTGATGGGCGGCATCTACAGCGGCCTGTTCACGCCGACCGAGGCGGCCGCGATGAGCGCGGTGTATGCCTTCTTCATCGCGGTGTTCGTCTACAAGGACATCGGCATGAAGGACGTGCCGAAGGTGCTGCTCAACTCGGCGAACATGAGCGCGATGCTGCTATACATCATCACCAATGCGGTCCTGTTCTCCTTCATCCTGACCAACGAGCAGATTCCACAGGGCATCGCCGAGTGGCTGACCCATTCCGGGGTTGGCGTGATCGGCTTCCTAATCGCGGTGAATATCCTGCTGCTGGTGATGGGCAGTTTCATGGAGCCCTCGTCGATCATCCTGATCACAGCACCGATCCTGTTCCCGATCGCGATGAAGCTGGGCATCGATCCGATTCACTTCGGCGTGATGATCACGGTAAACATGGAAATCGGCATGATCACGCCGCCGGTCGGGCTAAATCTCTACGTTGCCAGCGGCATCGCCAAGATGGGCCTGACCGATTGCTCCAAGGCGGTTTGGCCCTGGTTGCTGACCATGCTGGTGTTCCTGATGGTGATCACCTATATCCCGGCAGTGTCGACCTGGCTGCCGAAGACACTGGGGATGATGTAGGCCGCGCATTCGCGCATTGGCAATCGACGGGTAAACTTCCGGTGTTCCGGCCTGCGGGCCACCCGGAGGTTTTACTCATGCACAGACTGATCGGCGCCGTGGCGCTGTTGTTTTGCCAATTGGCACTGCTACCGGCCGCGCTGGCCGCGGACAAACCAGCAGTCGCGCCAGCGGCCATCTACCGTGGCGCGTATTTCGACATCCGCTATCCGGCTGCATTCAAGCCGCGGCCGCTGGACAAGCCGCTCGCGCGCGAATCCAGCGCCGCCAGCTTCGCTTCGCCCGATGGCGACATGGAGTTCTACGTGTTCTCACCGCAGTGGGGCGGCGATGCGCCGGGTATCGCGCTGGTGCCGAAAGCGGAAGTCGAAACCGACCGCAAATCGGCGGCCGGAAAAAGCTCCGGCGTGACCGGCAAATTCACCTGGTTCACCATTGCCGCCCGCGACAAAACCTACACCCGCAGCTACCAGCAATTCGTTGCCGACGACGGCAGCATCCACTGGGTGATTGGCATGAAGTACAAGTCTGCCGCCGCCCTGCAGCGGTATCGCGATGATTATGCGAAGTTCAAGGGGTCGCTGCGGCAGTTGGCGGATTAGCGCCTGCGGAGGTCGGCAATTGGCGGCGAGTTCGACATGCCGTCATTCGGGTCCGTCGACAAACCCCAGCACGGGTGCGCCTT
>CAYQKN010000005.1:54318-59654 GCA_964417885.1 uncultured Burkholderiales bacterium
AGTTCGACATGCCGTCATTCGGGTCCGTCGACAAACCCCAGCACGGGTGCGCCTTCCCGGCCATTTTGCCGCCAGGAAGCCCGCCAAATGGCGTTCTACGTTTCAGCCACTTCTTTTAACCACTGTCGTACCGACGCAGGCCGGTACCCAAGTTTCGTAACCTGTTGAGCTGCACAGAAACTTGGGCCCCGGACCAAATCCGGGGCGACAGTGTCGCAGGCTAATTGATATTCCCGCCCGCCGCCGACCGCCCCACTACTTCGGTGCCGAAGCCACCGCTTTGAGATACGCAATGATCGCCGCCCGCACATCGGCTTCCATCACGTAAAAACCCATCTTCTGGTTGGCGATCATGCCTTCCGGATTGCTGATCCACGCATCCAGCGTCTTCTCGTCCCAGACAAAGCTGGCCTTGGCGAACCCGGCCGAGTAATTAAACCCCGGCGCCGTGCCCGCCTTGCGGCCGAACACGTCCTTGTGGCTGGGGCCGATCCGATTCTCGGTCAGCGAATGACAGATGCCGCAGCGGGTTTCGTACAGCGCCTTGCCTTTGGCCGCATCGCCCTGCGCCAGTGCGGGTGTTGCGGCAAACAGCGCCAGCGCCATCCATGCCATCGATTTCATTTCGCCTCCGGTCGGGATTGTGTAGCGGTCATTCTGCCTGAGCAGGCGCAGCCGCGCCCGCCGCCGCCGTGACCGCCATGTAGTCGGCAACCGGCTCCAGAATAATTTCCGGAAAACTCTCGGCAATGGCGTCGGCCATTTGGCGCGCGGCCTGCGGATCAACCGGACCAGCCGCAAAGGCGCGCTGCCGCGCTTCGGCGCTGGGCCACTGCGCGTAGCTGTACCAGATACCATCCGGTCCCCGGTGCAGCCGTGAGCCGAGCGAACCGCGCTCGGACAGCAGTCGCGCCGAGACCCGCGACCACGCCTCGATGAATGACGCGTCGGCCCCCTCGACCAGGCGCCACCGGTAAAGCACCGCAAATCCCGGGCCCGCTGAATTCATGGACTCACTCCCTCGCGCGCGGCGCCGTCTGGCCGGCCACCACGCTGTGCTGACGCTTGCCGAGCATCCAGCTGACAAGCCACGCCAGCATCCAGGCCAACCCCAGCCAGGCGCAGGCCACGAACAGCCAGCCGAACCAGGTCGGTTCGCACCAGCCCCAGCCGCAGGCGCCGCCATGCTGCAGCAGGCCGGGCACGCCGATCGAGCGAAACAGATTCGCCGACAGATACGGCGCGGCGGCCAGACGCACCAGCGGCGTATCGACGTCGGGCCCCAGCACCAGCGCCGGAAGCAGCGCCATGACATACAGGCCGAGAATGACCACGAACACGCCAAGGGTGCGGCGACGGTTCACAGCGCAAGCGGCTCAAATTCGGCAAACATCTGCTGCGCCTCAGGCAGCTTCGCCAGCGGCAGGTATTCGCACGCCGCACCGAACTCCGCCCAAAGCGCCTGCACCGCCGGATTGGCGTGCGCCCGTTCGATTGCCTCGGCTGACTGCCACTCGAAGACTTCGACGATGGTGCCATCCGCCGCGCGCATCGCGTGGACCGGCCGATCGGCAATCAGCTGCTCCGCGCGCAGCACGGCAGCGTGTTTCCCGACCGCCGCCAGCAGTGCGGCCTCGCACCCGGGCTTCGGCTTGTACGCGGCAATGACGAAACGGCCCATGGCGTGCTCCTGTAAGTGAAAGCTTCAACAGCAAGATTGCAGCCTGGCTCGAACCACTGGCAGGCCCCCGCGTGTCGCGCACGGGTCAGGGGTTCGGCCCGCGTTTGCCGGGGCGCTCCATCGCTACCTCAGATTGGCTGAAACCAAGCTTCTCATAAAAAGCCGACACCCCGGTGCGCGCCGCCCGCAGCACCCAGGTCATGCTTTTGTCATCGCCCATCGCGGCCTGCACCAGCGCCCGGCCAACCCCCTTGCGCCGGTGCGCCTCTGCCACGACCACCATGGAAATATAGCCGTTCGCCATATCGTCGCAGAGGGCGCGAAGAAAACCGATCACCTCGCCGTTCTCCACCGCCACCAGCGCGCGTTGCGAGCGCGAGAGCAGCTCGCGGAATTCTTCTTCCGTCGCCACCCGCCGATCCCACCCGGCCAGTTTGAGCAGGTGACGGGCGGCTTCGGTTTCGGACGGCTGAATGGTGCGGATTTCCATTGGGAGGCTGGCGTTTGTATTGGGACGATTGGTCTGATTTTGTGCTGCTTGAGGGAGTGAATCTGACGCCTTGACCGACATGCTAATCTCATGCCGTTCTGCCACGTCCCGCCGTTCGAATAGGCTTGTCGAAGAATGGGAAACATACACGAACAAAAACTTCCATGGATGAAACACACCTGCTGCTTCAAAGCATGACACTGGGCATTTCAGCGGTGTTGATCGTACCGGTTTTGCTGCGCGAGAAGCCGCGCGCGTGGCGCACCTGGCTTGTGTTGGTGTTTCTGTGGTTCTTTTGCCTGAATATGTATTTCCTTCCCACGCGGATGGGCATGATGGAGTCGATATTGACGTCGATCGGAGTCGCAACCATCCCGTTCGTTGGTGGCTGGCTGTTTGTGCGGCTGACGCGAAAGCATTTCGACGAAAAGTAGTTACCGACGCGGGCGTTGGAGACCGTCTCACCAACAGTTTCAAACAAGGCCCTTTTAAGCGTTGTCGCGCTTGCGTGGCAGCTTGCTGCTGTGGCGAGAACAAGAAGAATGCTTCGCAAAAATTAATTTCGTGATAAGTTTTGATGCATAGACTAGTCTCCTGCAGAAAGCTGCACTCGATCCTTTTGCGGCAGTCATTTAAGAAGCAGTTGTCAGCCTCGATTAGCAAATTTAAATGAAAGCGCGCAATGCCGCGACTGAATCGAACAATTGTTTTTATAGGATTGCTCGCGACGGTCGGCGTATTGGGATATTGGACTATCACCACGCCAATTGCGGAACCAAAGGAATCGCCAGTATCCGGACCGCAAGCTACCCCGCAGGCTGCTGTTCAGCCGCCGCCTTCGGCTGTGGTCGCTGCCATTGCTGAACCCCAAAAGAAAGCGGTCACGCCCGCTGCCACGAGGGCTGTCAACGGTGCTCGTCTACTACCCGTGCATCCCACGGCAAAGGAGTTCTATCAACTGACAGATGGCAAGGCGTTTATCGACAAATATTCGAAGGGAGTCGTGTCGCCCGTCGCTGGCCGGCTAATGCAGGAAATTCTGGTCAACTGCGCGATGTACGACGAGTCCATTTTGTCCAAGTTCGAAACTCGGTACAACGACGCCCTTGCCAGCAATCAAATCGCCGGCGAGAAACTTGCCGCCGTCGGACGGCTTCGCAAGGCATGCTCGGGGTTGTTTCAGATTTCGCGGGAGGATTTGCTGACGGAAAGCCAGAAGTTCACCCCGTCGTTCGATGGCAAGAGCGATCCATTCTCAAAATCTGTCAACCTTGCACTTGCGCAGCACGGCCGTACCCGGGAAGAAAATCTTGCTGATTTTGAATCGATCGTAAAGAGCAGGGATGGCGTTGCCTATCGCAATTTGGCTATCTTCCTCAGTGGTGCGGGCGCGAGGGAGGAATGGACGTTTGGCGACGGGGAGGCAAGAATTTCGCCGAGAGTTCTTGGTCTCGCCCTCAGTTCCGCACCTTGCTATTTCGATGGCGAATGCGACCGCAGCCAATTACTGCTCGACGCCAGCTGCCTGCTGGGAGGCGACCTGACGCGACGCTGTCCCGCCGAGGCAAACATGCTCGACGCTATTCGGACCAACGTGCTTGCGCCAGCCGAATACCAGGCGATGTTGCGCGTACTTGAGTGGCTCCGCCCGGGCATCGAAAAAGGCGAATGGCCGCCGAGTCTGTTTATCCTGCGCAAAAATTCCACTTAGGTCGTAGCTGGCCGATTCTGACTTGTCAGAAGCGAACTCTGGTGCAACGTCAAAACTTAGGCTGCTTGCGCTTTCGCAATTGCGCAATGAAATAGGCAACGGCAATGACCAGCGCAATGGCAAACGAAATGACCACCAGCCATTGGAATGCAAGATCAAACTCGCTGAGTCGATCAAAACGCTGGTAGTAGCTATTCCATATTGACGCCACCGACGCGTCGAACCACTCGTATGAGGTTCTTGCAAACAGCGCATCGAGAGCCACGACTGACAGGGCCAGTTCCCACCAGCGCTTATCGACGGCGGACCTCACCATGACAACCAACAAAGCGGCTTTGATCGTGGCTATCGCGATCAGGAATGCCATCGGCACGCTTTTCTGCGAATATACGTCAGCAAACGATAGTGCCAGGACCAGATCAGCGGCGAACACGACTGCTGCCAATGCGTAGCCGATCAGGAGGAGTTTCTTACGAAGAAACATGATGGTTGATAGAAGAATCAGAGCGCGTTCTTAAACCGCGCCCCACATGCATTGCAGCAGTGCGCGCCAGTTGCCGGGGGAAAGAAAACGCCGGCAAGAAAGAAGGACGCAATGACGACGAGCGTCGAGGTCAGCGAGCGAAGAGTCCGAATGTCGGATGACGAACACTTTGGGCAGGAGTTCGGCGGATATTGAAGTTCGGCTTCAAGTGCCGCCTCATAGTCTCCATTTCGCCGCGCAGCCAACACTTCGAGCGCATGAGCCTGGTGTGCAGCGGGCACATGCAGCTTTACGCCACCGAATGCTTGCGACATTTGCCAATTTGCCCAAATTTGATGTTCGTCCGCCAGCGCTGCCGGAATCCCCTCGCTTTCGAGAAGGCCTCGCGCAATGTGCGCTTCCCAAGGGCTTGTAAACCGCTCAATTGTGATTAGCTCAGGCATATGGAGAGATAGCGCAGCATTTAGAGGTGAGACGCCCCGCCCTTTTGCTGCGTTCAGTGACTGAACCAGACCGCAGTGTTAGCAGTAATTTTCCAGAAAGCGGCAGTCACCGCCACGTTCCAAACGAAATAAGAAGGCATATTTTTCGGTGCGTTTCAACTGACGCAAACTTGTATAGCGCCAAGAAAATAATTCCCACAGTGGCGAGCACGAATGGGTAAAAGTATAAGTCTGGCCACGAGCGGACGACCGTTGCAGCGGCGGCAAGCAAACAAACCACTCCTATCATGAGAACAGCGGAACGCATCGTTTGCTGAGTGGATGAATCTTCCATTGCGATGTACTTGACCGATAGGTTAACGATATTCCCAAGCGCCAAACCCCAGCACCCGCGCGCCTCCTGGCACAAAAATGCCCCAAACACCGCACCAGTGCTGGACTTTCACTTTCAAAACCCAACGCCCTACAACCTCACCGCCGTCTCCAGTGCCAGCTCAATCATCTCGCCGAAACTCGTCTGCCGCGCT
>CAYQKN010000006.1:0-17026 GCA_964417885.1 uncultured Burkholderiales bacterium
CCCCGATTCGTCCAGCGAATGTGTTCCGGGTCCTTCAGCATCGTCAGCACCCGCGCGGCAAAGCCGGTGTAGCAGCCCATCGCAACGATATCCACGCATACCAGCGTAAGCGTCAGGATCACGTACTGCATCGCTGTCGGCAGCGCGGGATCGACAAACTGCGGAAGGACGGCCAGCAAAAAAATCAGTCCCTTGGGATTGGTCTGGCTCACCAGGAAGCCTTGCAGAAAAATGCCTTTGGTCGTCGTGTCCTTGAATTCGGTACGCGCGGCGATTTCTTCGAACGGCACCGGTTCTTCGCGAAATTTCTGGATGCCGAGCCACATCAGGTAGAGCGCGCCACACCACTTCATGATGTCGAACGCGGTGGTGGAGGCCATCAGGATCGCACCCAGTCCCAACGCGATGATGGTGCTGTTGACGATGATCGAGGCTTGCATGCCGAGGCAGTTCCACATGCCGCGCCGCCAGCCGTATTTCATGCCAGCGGACATGGAGGAGAGTGCGCCCGGGCCGGGCGAGAAGCAGAGCAGGATGGTGGCGAGGCAGAAGGCGAGCCAGGTGGCGACGGTCATGGCGCTACCGGATTCCATCTTTCGCCCGGTTGGGTGGCAAACTCCAGCACTGGCGCGCCTTTCCAGCCACAATTGGCCTGAAAGGCGCGCCAGTGCTGGAGTTTGGCCTCGTGATGCGGGCTGGCGCTAGCTTCGATCGACATATTTCAAGTTTCCCTCGACCGCCTTCTTCGCCATCCTGTCGATGACGCCGGGCGCGATCAGTTTCAGCCACTGGCCGAGTTTGCCCTTCAGCGTCATCACGTTTTCGCGCTGGCGTGTCTCGATGGCGTTCATGATGATCGAGGCGCACTCCTGCACGCTCATGACTTCGTCCTTGTTGACCGGATCGATTTTCGCCGGCTTGCCGTCCGAGCCGGTGGCGTTTTCGCGGATGCCGGTGGCGACAAAGCCGGGGTAGATCATGGTTACGCTGACGCCGGTGTCGGCCAGTTCGATCCGAAGCGAATCGAAAAAACCGCGCATCGCGTGCTTGCTGGCGGCGTAGCCGGTACGGGTCGGGACGCCGACCAGCCCGGTCAGGCTGGCTACGCCGACAAGGCGGCCGCGCGACTTCAGCAAATGCGGCAGTGCGTGGTGCGTGCAGTAGACGGCGCCCATATAGTTCACCTGCATGATGCGTTCGAGGATGCCGACGTCCTCGATATCCTGAAACCGGGCCCACATGGTCATGCCGGCATTGCACACCAGGGTGTCGATGCGGCCGAATTCGGCGATCGTTGCATCGATGATCCGGCGGCATTCGTCGTTCCGGGCCACGTCGGCGGCCACGGTAATGACGCGCGCACCCAGTTGCCGCACCCCGGCGGCAACGCGGTCCAATTCGTCCTGCCGCCTGGCGGTCAGCGCGAGGCAGGCGCCCTGCCGCGCCAGCCGATAGGCGAGTTCCTCGCCGATGCCGGTTGACGCACCGGTGATGATGACCACGTTGTCCCTGAGGCTGCTCATTGGTTCCACTTGCTCCGCTGTTCTTTTCGCACCATCAATTTTAGACCTGACCAATCCGCGTTCACCGCGCAGACCTTGACGTCCACCAGGCCGGTCGGCAACACGAGGGCACGGATGCCGTCTTCGGTCAGATCGAGAAACAACTTCGAGGATTTCTTCGGCCATGAGATCCACAGGCTGCCGTCAGCCGCCAGCTTTTTCGCCACCGCCGGCAGCGATCTCGCCAGCGTGGCGCTGTCCTTGCAGAACAGCAGCACAAGCTGGTTGGATGACGCCAGCGTGCGCCGGATGACCGCTGCCGCCGGTATGGGCGCCAGTTGGTCCTCGATGCCGTCGATGGCATTGAGCAGCACCAGCGTGGCGCCTGGCTTCAGGCCGAGCTTGCCGGCGAGCGGTGTCCCCGAATAGCCTGCGGTCGCCATTATTTCTCGGTCTCCACGTCGGGAATGTGATTGAACGCGATCGCCAGCTTGCCGTGATCGAGCGCGCGGTGCGCGCCGCCAAAGTAAGCGGCCTTCTTGCCGAAGCGGGTGTTGAGGGCATCGATGGCGGCGTTGAGTTTCTGCTTGTCGCCGGTTTGCTCGAGATCATCGAACAGTCGCGCCGACTGTGCCTGCTCGGAGGACAGGCCGCCCAGCACTACCGCCACCTGCAGCGGCTTGAGCGATTTCTTTTTCGGGTACCCGGCCCACAGCTGGTCCAGCGCATGCAGCAGATCCAGCGTGTCCTGGGTTTCGAGAAAGCGGGTTTCCCGCTCCCAGGTCGGGCCATTGAGGAATTTCACCTTGATGGCGATGTGAGCGGTGAAGTGAACCTCCTTGCGCAGGCGCATTGCGGCTTTTTGCGTCAGGCGGTTCAGCACCGCGTAGGCATCATCCTGGTTGCGAAGCTCGGGGGCCAGCACGTGCGAGTGGCTGATCGAGCCCATGCCGTGGTCGAAATCGTGCACCTCCGCGCCGCGCAGCCTGGCGTGAAACCGCTCGCCGCCGACGCCGCCCCACACCGAGCGCAGTTGTTCGGCGGTCTGTGCGTAAAGGTCCGCCATGGTCATGATGCCGTGCTGGTTCAGCCGCGCTTCCATGTTCTTGCCGATGCCGTGCAGCGCGCGTAGCGGCAGGTGCAGTATCTTGCCCGGCACGTCGTGTTCTTCCAGCACCACCAGCCCGTCAGGCTTTTGCATGTCGGAGGCAAGCTTGGCAAGAAAGGTATTTGGCGCGAGCCCGATCGACACCTTCAGGTATTCGCCGACTTTTTCGGCCATGTTGCGTTTGATGGCGTGCGACAGTTCGATCGCGCGCTCGACCGACTTGTAGCCGGCTGGCAAATCGCACACCATCTCGTCGATCGACAGCACCTCGCGCACCGGCGCGATCTCATCCACCGCCTTGATCGCCTTGTGGTGAAAGTCGATATAGAGCTCATGCCGTGCCACCACCAGCTGGATGTCGGGAATCTTTTTCTTCGCCTCACCGACATTGGTGAGTGTCTTCACGCCGAATGCCTTGGCTTCGTAACTGGCGGCGATCAGGCAGGTGCTGTCGGCCAGCATCGGCACCACGCCGACCGGCTTGCCGCGCAGCTCGGGCCGCACCTGCTGTTCGCAGGAGGCAAAGTACGAATTGAAATCGACCAGCAGCGATTGCAGGGGGAAGGACATGGGTCAGGCCGTGACCGGCTCTCCGTGCGCATCCGGCCCGGCGCGGGCGAGCGTGCGCTGCCAGAGCGGTTTGCCGCCGGCGTCATGGCACGAGGCGACAATGCGCCGCGTCGCGCCTGCGCCGGTGAATTCAAGTGTGCCGTAGTTGCGTTGCTCGACGGCAAGCTCGGCGACAAGGCGCGGATTGGCCCGGTCTTTGCGACTTAGCTTCGACAGGCGCGAGGTGAGCGGCGAACAGGAAAATTCGTATATCACCGGTGCGCCTTCCTGTTTCAGGCGAAAAACCTGGGTGTTGTGCCGGTCCCCCGACAGGAACTTCAGGCGAAAAACCTGGGTGTTGTGCCGGTCCCCCGACAGGAACAGCAGTCCGGAGACCTTTTCCCTGGCCAGCCAGGCCAGGAATTGATCGCGCTCGGCGCGGTAGTTGTGCCAGCCGGAGTGATGGCCATTTTCGTCTTCGCTGAGCCATTGACTGCCGTTGCATACCAGCTTGAAGGTGGCTTTCGATCGGGCCAGTGATGCCTTCAGCCAGTCGATCTGCGCCGGCCCGAACATGGCCTTGTCAGCGCTTGCCGGTGCCTTTTCATTGTCGCGGTTGTAGCGGTCGTCGAGGAAAAAAAACTCGGCATCCTGGTGCACGAAAGATGTCCAGGTACCCGGCAGGTCGCGCGATCCCATCGCGGGGTTCGGCCAGTATTGCCGGAACAGTCGCAATGCGTCGGCTTTGAAGCGAAACGTCTTGTCGCTGTCGTTCGGTCCGTAGTCGTGGTCGTCCCAAATCGCGTAGTGGTGGGTCGCGGCGAACAGGTTCTGGAACATCGTCTTCTCGCGCACCTCGCGGTAGCGTGCGGCCATGCGTTCGACACTGTCGAAATCCGCTTCGCCGAGAAATTTTCCCCTGGGCCGGAAATACAGGTTGTCGCCCAGCCAAAGCATGAAATGCGGCAGCGTGTCGGCCTGGATCTGGCTGGCAATGGAGTCGAAGATATGGAATTCGTCGCCGTACGGATTGCCGTTGGGCGACATGGCCTCGGTATAGGCGCAGGAACCGAGGTAAACGCGGAACGGAGCCGGGGCCGATGCGGGAGCCGGCGCAGTGTGGAATCGGCGCATCAGCCCGGTCGGCTTTCCGTCCAGCAGGATGGTGTAGCGGTAGCGGGTGGCGGGTGAAAGGCCGGCAAGATCTGCAATTGCCGAGCAGTCATGCGCGTCGCTGAGCAGGATTTCATGCTTGCGTGCTTCGCCTTCAGGCGCCTGAGCAGGCCAGAACGCGATGGTTGCGGCGCATGGCGCCGAGGCCTGCAGCCAAAGGCGCACGGTGGTATTGCTGAAGTGTCCCGCAAGCGGCGCACAGGTCAGTTGCGGCGAGCCAGTTGCGCTTGCCGGAAAATTGCCCGCGAGTGGCAACGCGGCGGCGGCTTGCAGGATTCGACGGCGGGTAACCATCGCGGATTCCTCTCGATCAGCCAGGCGGATCGGTCAGCGACATGAAGGTACGCACCAGTTGTTCAATACCGGCCTGGTCGTCGCGGTCGAATCGATTCAGCGACGGGCTGTCGATGTCGAGTACGCCGATCACCTTCTCGCCGGACAGCAGCGGCACGACGATTTCCGAGTTTGACGCCGAATCGCAGGCGATGTGGCCGAGAAACTGGTGCACGTCGTCAACCCGCTGCGTCCGGCGGTGATACGCAGCCGCGCCGCACACGCCGCGCGGCTGCGGCAGCACCGGGATTCGCACGCAGGCCGGCTTGCCCTGGAACGGGCCGAGCAGCAGATCGTTGCCACGCATGAGGTAGACGCCGGCCCAGTTCAGGTCCGGCAGCATGAGGAAAATCAATGCCGACAGATTGGCCGCATTGGCAATGAAATCGCGCTCGCCGGCCAGCAGGCCGCCGAGTTGCTTGTCGATGTCGCGGTAGAAGGCGGGTTTGTCGTCAACGGCGACGGCTGAGGCTTGAAACATGGTGGTGATTCCGGCGGCTGTAAATATGAACAGTATAGCAATGCTGCCGGTATTGCGATTGCCCGGGCGGGCGCCGCCCGGCAACCTTGCCGCTGCCGGGCGGATAGCTTGGGAAACGCGCCGGTCAGTTAACCGGCGGGGTTGCCGGCTTCGACTGGGCGTCGTGTTTCTGGCGCTTGATCTTGCGGCTCTGCTTGTTCTCGGCATGGTGCAACTTGGCGCGTTCTTTTTTCGTGACCACACCATCCGACTTGGCTTTTTCTTCCTTGGCAGCAACCCGCGCTTGACCGGCGTCGAGCTTGGCGGCTTCCTTGTCGGTCAACGCACCGGACGCCTTGCCCTGCTCGATGCGGGCGGCTTGGTTGGCCTGGCGCTGGTCAACCCTGGGTGTTGCCGGGGTTTGCGCAAAAACGGGTGAAATGAAGGCGGCGGCCAACGTGGCGGCTATCAGGTGACGGGGTTGCATGGCAGGTCCTTTCGCGGGTTGGGAGGGGGTGCAAGGCTTGCACTTGCCAGCAATAACGACCGTCGTTGCGCCGCGTTTACCGGATGCGCGCGCCAGATGTATCCATTCGTTACAGACTGCTACACAGGCAAGGCGGATGGCTGTATGGCAGCCGCTATAATCCGCCCTTCGCCGGACTTTTCCAATCGGAATTTCTTCATGTTACGTGACGCCCTGACGCTGCTTTCCGCCTTGCTGTTTTCGCTAACCTCCCTTGCCCAGACCCCGACCATGCCTGCAGCCGCCACGCCGCCTGTTGCCGCCAAGAAAGCCAATGTCGTCGAGAAATTTGGCGACAAGCGTGTCGACGATTACTTCTGGCTGCGCGACAAGTCCAATCCTGAGGTGGTCAGTTACCTGAATGCCGAGAATGCATACACCGAAACTTTTCTCGGGCCGATGAAGTCATTCCAGGAGACGCTTTACCAGGACATGCTCTCGCGCATCAAGGAGACAGACGAGAATGTGCCTTACCGCAAAGGCGGTTACTGGTATTACTCGCGGACCGAGGCCGGCAAGCAGTACAGCATCTATTGCCGCAAGAAAGGCACGCTGACGGCGAAAGAAGAAGTCATCCTCGACCTGAACGAGATCGGCAAGGACAAGAAATTCCTCGAGCTGAGCGCGTTTGCGGTGAGCCCGGATGGAAAGATGCTGGCCTATTCGCTGGACATTACCGGCTTTCGTCAATACACGCTCTACTTCAAGAATCTGGCCACCGGAAAGACCCTGAACGACAAGCATGAACGGGTAACGTCGGTCGCCTGGGCGAATGACAACAAGACGCTGTTTTTCGTCACCGAAGACGCCACCACCAAGCGCTCCGACCGCCTGTTCCGCGCACGGCTTGGCGGCAAGAGCGAGCAACTGTTCCACGAAAAGGACGAGCTCTACAGCGTCAGCGTCGACACCACGCGCAGCAAGGGTTACTTGCTGCTGAATGTCGAGAGCGCCGAGTCCAACGAGC
This sequence comes from uncultured Burkholderiales bacterium, assembly GCA_964417885.1. Classification (GTDB taxonomy): domain Bacteria; phylum Pseudomonadota; class Gammaproteobacteria; order Burkholderiales; family Usitatibacteraceae; genus UKL13-2. Next base: position 6,619 of record CAYQKN010000006.1, read on the forward strand.
AGTATCTGCTCGACGCCAGCAAGCCTGACGGAAACTTCGTCTCGTACCTGAAACGCAAGGAGAACATCAAGTATTACGTTGACCATGCCGGCAAGGAGTTTTTTGTCGTCACCAATGACAAGGGCCGGAATTTCCGCCTGGTGGTTGCGCCGGCGGGTAAGGCGGACGAGAAAAACTGGCAGGAAATCATTCCCCATCGCGCCGATGTGAAACTCGACGGCGTCGACGTTTTCAAGGGCTTTTTCGTTGCCGTCGAGAAAGCCGGTGGCCTGCCGCAACTGCGCGTATTCGACATGAAGACCCGGGTGCCGAAGCCGATCAGTTTTCCCGAGCCGGCATTTGACGCCTCGCCCGGACAGAATGCCGAGTTCGATACCGGCCTGTACCGCTTCGACTACACCTCGCTGGTCACGCCGGCCTCGGTGTTTGATTACAACGTCGCGACGCAGCAGCGCGAGCTGAAGAAGCAGCAGCCGGTGCTCGGTGGCTATCAGACCGCCGACTATCAGTCGGAGCGCATCATGGCGCCGGCTGCCGACGGCACCCTGGTGCCGATATCGCTGGTCTACCGGAAATCGCTGCGGAAAAGCGGCCCGCAACCGACCTTGCTCTATGGTTACGGTTCCTACGGCGTGTCGATGCCGCTCGCGTTCCGCTCCAGCCGGCTGGCGTTGCTCGATCGCGGCATGATTTTCGCCATCGCGCACATCCGTGGCGGCGGCGAGATGGGCAAGCAGTGGCACGACGACGGCAAGATGATGAAAAAGAAAAACACCTTCAGCGATTTTGTCGCCGCCGCCGAATATCTGGTGACGCGGAAATATACCGAACCGAAGTTACTGGCGGTGCAGGGCGGCAGCGCCGGCGGCCTGCTGATGGGCGCGGTCGCCAACATGCGCCCGGATCTGTTCAAGGCGGTCGTGTCTCAGGTGCCGTTCGTCGACGTGATGAACACCATGCTGGATGCATCGCTGCCGCTGACGGTCGGCGAGTATCTCGAGTGGGGAAATCCCAATGAGGAAGCCGCCTACAAATACATGCGCTCGTATTCGCCGTACGACAACCTTGAGAAGAAGGCCTACCCTTCGATGTTGGTTGAAACATCGCTCAATGACAGCCAGGTCATGTACTGGGAGCCGGCCAAGTACGTCGCGAAGCTGCGGACCCTGAAGACCGACAGCAACCCGCTGCTGCTCAAGACCAATATGGATGCCGGCCACGGCGGCGCCTCCGGGCGCTATGACTATTTGAAGGAAATTGCCGTGACCTATTCGTTCGTGCTCTCGCAGCTCGGCATAAACAAGTAACAACGCCGCTGCCGCAAGCAGTGGCATCAGGATTCCCGCCGTCCGCGACGGGAATCCCTGCCGTCCAGGATGCCAATGCCGTTCTCCAACCTGCAACTGTTTGCCACCTGCGTGCTGATCTGGGGTTCGACCTGGATTGCCATCACCTTTCAGCTGGGGGATGTCGCGCCGGAGATGTCGGTTGGCTATCGCTTTCTCATCGCGGCCGCGGTGCTGTTCATTTTCTGTCGCTGGCGCGGCATGTCGCTGCGCTTCCGCCTGGTGCAGCATGTCGACCTTTTTCTGCTTGGCGCGGCGATGTTCAGCATCAGTTACATCCTGGTCTATTACGCCGAAACCTACATTGTCTCCGGCATGGTCGCGGTGGGTTATTCAGCCAGTCCGCTGATCGCCATGCTGCTGTCGCGACTGTTTTTCGGCACCCCGATCACGCTCGGCGTGTTGACCGGTGCGTCCCTGGGTCTTGCCGGAATCATCTGCGTGTTCTGGCCCGAGTTCGCCAGGTTGTCGGACAACCGCAACGCGGAGCTGGGTGCGGTGCTGACCATGCTGTCAGTGCTTGCCTCATCGCTGGGCAGCATGGTGGCCATGCGCACGCAGCGCCGCGGATATCCGACCTGGACCAGCATGGCGTGGGGCATGCTGTACGGCGGTGCGCTGGCGTTGCTGATCGGCGCGCTGCTGGGAAAATCCTTCACGTTTGGCGGCGGCAGCGGTTATTCACTGTCCCTGGTTTACCTCGCCGTCTTCGGATCCGTCATCACCTTTGGCTGTTACCTCACGTTGATGAAGCGGATCGGTGCGGCGCCGGCAGCGTATGTCGGCGTCATGGTGCCGGTGGTGGCGCTGGGGGTGTCGTCCCTGTTCGAAAAATTTGCCTGGACCGGACTGACGACATTGGGCGTTGGCCTGTCGGTTCTGGGAAATATCGCCATGCTTCGCAACAAGCGCGTGGCGGCCGCTGCCTGAGCGGCGGGCAGGCTGAACAATGCCGGACCGGCGCCGGCCGGATTTGACGGCAGACCAAACCAGCCGGCGCAGGCGCTGGTAAAGTGGTGTTTCAACAATAACAACGCGGTGCCTGTCTGCCGTGCGTACCTCGATGAATACTCCGGATCGCCATGTCGTGGCCGTGCCGGCCTGGCATTGTTGTCGCAACCTGGCTCATGAATAGCCCGCTGCCCATTGCCGAGCTCAGGCAGCAGCTGGCCAACCAGCCGCCGGACCATCCGCCGGCCGAGCGCACCGCCGTGCTGTGTGAGCTGGCGCGCGCTTGCGCCCGTGCGGGCCTGCCGCACGATGGGCTCGCGGCTGTCAAGGAGGCCATCAAGCTGGCCCAATTGCATCAGCTCGTCCGCGAACGTGCCGAAGCGATGGACGCGGCATCAATGTGCCACTACTTTCGCGGCGACTACCTGATGGCGATCGCCAGCGGGCTCGATGCCTACCAGGGGTTTGCCGGGAATGATCAATATGTTCCGATGGGGCACACCCTCGCAACAGTTGCCGCTGCCTGCAAGGAAATCCGGGCGTCCGACCTTGCGATCGAGGCGTTGAAAGGCTGTCTGGAAATTGCCGGTCGTGCCGGCGACGTCTTTCTCGAGGCCCGCTCGCGCAATATGCTTGGCATGGTTTTCACTGACATGCACCGGTTCGACGATGCCGAGGCGGAATTCAATCATGCCCGGGGCTGCCTGGCCGGCATGGGCGAATCCAGCCATCTGCCAAAGGTACTGGCCAACCAGGCTGAGATCCTGAAACGACGTGCCGCCGCCGCCGCTGCGGCGAACCAGCCTGACCGCGCTGCCGACCTGCTGCGGCAGGCAGCGCACGTGCTCGATGAGGCGGTGGCCGTTGCCCGCGCGGATGGGAACGATTACGAAGTTGCCGACAAGACCACCATGCTTGCCGAGTACCATCGCCTGCTCGGCGACCATGATGTCGCGGCCAGGCTGGTCAGCGAGGCGCTGGAAATGGCCACCCGGCTGAAGCATCCGCAGATCATCATCGAGGGCCACCTGGGGCAGGGCAAGATCCTTCTCGACCGGCGTGACCACCACGTGGCAGCGGCCAGGCTCAAGCGTGCGCTGGAGTTGGCGCGCGATGCAGAGCTGCGCGACCTGCAACTGCAGGCACATCGCCAACTTGCCGAATGCTACGGTGCGATTGCCCATGACCGCGATGCCGCCGCGCATGCGATGCTGGCCGACGAGCTTGATGCCGTGGCGGCCCAGGCAAACCACGAGGCGCAGCGAGAAGTGCGGCTGCTATGGGAACAGTACTTTTCACGCCACCCGCTGATCGGTTCCGCCGGCTGACCGGCGCCTGATCAGGGCACGGGGTATTCGCCCTCGTGCCTCGACATGTAGTCCGCCAGTGACGCGGCGGCTTTTTTTCGCACCATCGCTTTCAGCGGCCCCGACCAGCCCAGCAGCAGTCCCGCCGGTCCGAGTGCCTGCCTTGCCCAGCGCCAGAACGGGAAGCGGTCGATATGGCGGATGATCTTGCCGTCGCGAAAGGCGAATTTGGCGTCAATGATGTTGTGCACCCGGCGGCCGGTCTGGCTGAAGGTATAGCGCGCCTCCCAGCGCGCCGTACCTCCTTCATCGCTTGCCTGTGCCTCAACCAGTTCCAGTTCCAGGTCTTTGCCGCGGCTGCAGAGCATCGACCACATCGCCGTCGCTTCGCGTCCGCGCAAAGACGGAAATGCCGGGTCGGAAAAGAAGACATCGGGGTGGTAGCACTTGGCCATCCCGGCAGCATCGCGTTGCGCGAAGGCGGCATAGAAATCCCGGACGATCTGTTCGTTGGCATTCATGTTGTTTTCCTCATGGCGACATCGGCGATGCGCGCACCGGCAATTCGCGCCAGGTCCTGCGGTGCAATGCGAAACATGGTGTTGGGATGGCCGGCGGCGGGCCAGACCCATTCGAATTGCAGCAGGTCCCGGTCCATCAGCGCGATCGGGGCGGTTGTATGCGCCACCGGCGCCACGCCGCCGATGACAAACCCGGATTGCTCGCGCACAAACGCGGCATCCGCTTTGCCAACCGGTTGGCCGATCAGCCCGGCGACCTTGCGGTCATCGACCCGGTTTTCCCCGCTGGTGATGACCAGGACGGCGTGGCCGTCAGCGGACCGGAATATGATCGATTTGGCAATCTCGGCAACCCGGCAACCCAACGAGATCGCTGCAGCCTGTGCCGTATGCGTCGCCTCGGTCATTGCCGTGATCTCGGCAGGCAAGCCGGCGTCGGTGAGCGCGGCCCGGACTCGCGCAACGGCGGCGTGTTGATGGATGAATTGGAGATTTTCGGCAGGCATGGTGGCTATTGATGCAGGTCAAGTCGGCATTCTACTTGACGCTCATCAAGGTGAGACAGTCAGGCGCGGTTCCATACTTTGTCCCGACAAAAACCAAACCCCGACCCGGAGGAAACAATGCAGAGCGACATCGAAATTGCCCAGAAGGCAACCATGAAAAAAATCCAGGAGGTTTCAGCCGGCCTGGGCATTCCTGAAGAAGCCCTCGAGCCCTACGGCCGTTACAAGGCCAAGGTGTCGCTGAATTACGTCGACTCGCTGAAGAACAAGAAGAACGGCAAACTGATCCTGGTGACGGCAATTTCGCCCACCCCGGCCGGCGAAGGCAAGACCACGACCACAGTAGGCCTGGGCGACGCCCTGAATCACATCGGCAAGAAAGCCATCATCTGCCTGCGTGAGCCATCGCTCGGACCGGTATTCGGCATGAAAGGCGGTGCGGCCGGCGGCGGCTTTGCCCAGGTAGTGCCGATGGAGGACATCAACCTGCATTTCACCGGCGATTTCAGCGCCATTGCCCTGGCCAACAACCTGCTCGCCGCGCTGATCGACAATCACATCAACCACGGCAACGATCTCGGTTTCGACGTGCGACGCATCGTCTGGAAGCGGGTGGTGGACATGAATGACCGGGCGCTGCGCGATATCACGATTGCGCTGGGCGGCCCGGCCAACGGCTATCCGCGCCAGGACGGCTTCGACATCGTTGTGGCGTCGGAGATCATGGCGATTTTCTGCCTGGCAACATCGATCAAGGACCTGAAGGAGCGGATCGGAAAAATCGTCGTGGGTTACACCCGGGACCAGAAGCCGATTCTCGCGAAGGACCTGAACGCGCAGGGCGCGATGACGGCGTTGTTGAAAGACGCGCTGTTGCCGAACCTGGTGCAGACGCTGGAAAACAATCCGGCCTTCATTCATGGCGGTCCTTTCGCCAATATTGCCCATGGCTGCAATTCGGTCATCGCCACCCAGACCGCGCTGAAACTGGGCGATTACGTGGTCACCGAGGCCGGTTTCGGCGCCGATCTGGGCGCGGAAAAATTCATCGACATCAAGTGCCGCAAATCCGGCCTGCGGCCCTCGGCGGTGGTGATCGTCGCCACCATCCGCGCGCTCAAGTATCACGGTGGCATGGATGTGAAAGAGGTGTCGAAGGAAAACGTCGAGGCGCTGGAAAAGGGCATCGTCAACCTCGAGCGCCACATCCACAACATTACCCAGAATTACGGTCTGCCTTGCGTGGTGTCGATCAATCACCGCACCCACGACACCGAGGCAGAGTTGAAGGTGCTGGTGGCGCGCTGCGAAAAGCTGGGCGCAAAGGTGGTCGTGGCCAGGCATTGGGCTGATGGCGGCAAGGGCGCTGCGGAACTCGCCAGGATGGTGGTGGACATGTGCGAGCAGCCGAACAACTTCAAGTTCGTCTATGAGGATTCGGCGACGATCTGGGACAAGATGAAAGCGGTTGCGACCAAGATCTACGGTGCTGCCGACATCACCGCTGATTCCAAGGTGCGCGGACAGATCAAGCGTCTGCAGGACGAGGGATACGGGCACTATCCGATCTGCGTGGCAAAGACCCAGTACTCGTACTCGACCGATCCGCAATTGCGCGGAGCGCCGAGCGGTCACGTTGTCACCATTCGCGAGGTGCGCCTTGCAGCGGGCGCTGAATTCATCGTACTGGTTTGCGGCGACATCATGACCATGCCGGGGCTGCCAAAGGTGCCGAGCGCAGCTGCCATCGACGTCAACGATGAGGGCAAGATCATCGGCCTGTTCTGATGCGGCCCCGTTCCCGCCCGGCCGGGCGGGAACGCATGCTTGGCCATACCGCGATTGCGGTACATGGCATTGACCGCGGAAGGGTATCATTCGCATCCATAAACACAAGGTGTTGCCGGCGTTGAACTGACGGCAAGCACCTGCAGTACCGGCTAGGGGTATCCGATTCATCGCTTGCGGCGTGTTTTTCCGCGAGGTGAACCGGATACCCCTTTTTTCATTTTTGGCGTGGCACTGACGTTCCGTGCGCGCCTCGGTCTGGATATCGGATGACAAACGTGAACAACGTGCAAATGGTTTCGGTAGCCGCCTGGGAAGAGCTGGCGGAATCGGCGCTCGTGGTCGGGCGCAGGGGTGATACGCGCGGAGCGCTGGTGATGCTGCATGGCGGGATCGAGTCGGCAAGGCGCAGCGAAGACAGGCGCGGCGAGATCATTGCCATGAATGCGGCGGCGCTGGTGCACTCGATCCGCGGCGATTTCTGGGCGTCGCTGGCGGGCAGTATCGATGCGTTTTTCCTCGCCAGACGCGAACATGACCGGCTTGGCATGGGGCAGGCGATGACCATGCTGGCCGGTTCGCTGCTGCTGATGACGCCGATCGACAGCGAGATTGACATGCTGCGCAAAGCGCTGGCGATTGGCATCGACGAGCGCAACCTGAAACTGCAGATCCGGGTTCACAACCTGCTTGGTATCGTGCTTGGTGACCTTGGCCGCTTCAGTGAAGCGGAAATGCATCTCGATCTCGGCCTGGTGCTGGCCGGCCATGAGGCGTCAGGCTTCGACCGCTGGCGGGTGTTGACCAATATGGCCAATCTTCTGCGCAAGCGTGCCGGCGACGCGCGTGGTCGTGCTGCGGCAAGCCAGTGTGCCGAATACGCCAGGCGCGGCCTGGACATTATCGGGCGGGTCGAAGCGCACTGCGTCGAACACGACAAGCTGCCGGTCCTGCTCGACGCGCAAAGTGTCGCCGGATTGCTGTTGCTGCAACTCGATCAGCCCGGTGCGGCCCACGACAAGTTTGGTGCCGTCCGCGACCTTGCCATTGCGCGCAAGAACCGCTCGGTGCTGTCATTCATCGGTCTTGAGATGGCGCGTCTGGAACTGCTTGCTGGCGACCAGGACGCCGCAGAGCAGAGCATTCAGGCCGGTTTGCGTGAGGCGGCCCTGTTTCGTCCGTCAAACAAGGCGGCGGCGCTATCGGCGCTGATGGCTGAACTCTGTGCTGCACGCGGCGATGCGGACGGTGACCTGCGCTGGCGGGCGGCGGCGTCGAAGGCGCAGGCCGAGTTCGAGGAGCTGACGCAGGAGGCGCGGCGGCAGATCGGGAGAGTGCTGCGCAGCCTGCCGGAATGATGGGTTGTTGATTTTGGCAGCAAGTTGGCGGCCGCGAACTGAACTGGCGAGCGCTCTGGCAATGGGTTTCCATGGGGCAGCTGGAATTGTTGCGCAATAAAATCGCGCTAGTCGACGCGCGCGCCGGTTGAACGAATCACAACCCCCCACTTTTGAGTCTCTTCACGCATCAGCCGGTCGAATCGCCCGGCGCTGCCGCCGCCGGGCTCGATGCCGGCATCAAACAGCTTCTTTCTTGTTTCGGGGCGCAACAGGATCGCATTCACGTCGCCATTGACGATGGCGATGATGTGCGCGGGTGTTGCCGCCGGCGCAACGATGCCGTTCCAGGCCAGCGCCTCGTACGAAAGCAGTGCCGGATCACCGGACTCAGCGACGGTCGGGATATCCGGCAGTGGGCCAAAGCGCTGCCGTCCGGTTGTTGCCAGCGCCCGCAGCTTGCCGGCGCGAACCTGCCCCATCAGGTTGGCCGGTGCGGCAAAAATCATCTGTACGTCACCCGCAACCACCGCCTGCATGGCGGGAGGTCCACCGTTAAACGGCACGTGCACGACGTCGACAGCCAGCGATTTCTTCATCAACTCCATGCACAGGTGGGAAGCCGAGCCGTTTCCCACGCTGGCATAGTTGAATTTTCCCGGGTTGGAGCGGAGCAGCCGGACCAGTTCGCCCAGGGTCGCGACCGGCAGTGCCGCGTTGACCGCCAGCAGGTTCGGTTGCGAGGCGGCCAGAATCACCGGTGCAAAATCGCGTGCCGGATCGTAGCCGAGCGACCGGTAGAGGGCGGGCGCGGTCGCCAGCGGACCGTTGTAGCCGAAAAACAGGGTATACCCGTCCGCCGTGCTGCGCGCCACCTCTGCCGCTGCGACCGTGCCGCCCGCCGCTGGCTTGTTGTCGACCACGACACCGGCAGGCCAGCGCTCACGCAACGCTTCTGCGATCAACCGGGCAACGATATCAACCGAACTGCCGGCCGGCGCGGCAACGACCAGCCGCACCGGCTTCACTGGCCAGTTTTTGGGCGCTTCCGCGTATACCGGGTTGATGGCCGTCAAAAAGCTGCCGAATGCCACAGCGACACGCGCCAGGAGGGCGCCAAGTCCGGCCAGGGCCCGGAAATTCAGTCGGCGTATCATCGGCATGTCCCGGAACTGCCAAGGGATGGGCTGGATTTGTGGGCTGGTTCCTTGACGACCAGGATGCGGCAAGGATAATCGTAGCAACGGATTTGCCAATGCATGCCCCTGAATGCCGGCCTCCGGTGACGCGCGGCATGCAGTGAAGACGGACTGACAAGAAAGCGATTTCTGCACATGGCTGACGAAACTCTCCCATTGATCGAGCATATCGGCAAGTACCGGGTCATCCGCGAACTGGGCCGTGGCGCGACCGGGGCGGTCTATCTGGCCGAGGATTCGTTCAACAATCGCAATGTCGCGATCAAGATGATGTTCCCGGAGGTGCTCAAGCACGCCGAGGACGGTGCACTGTACAGAAGCATGTTCCTCAACGAGGCTTCACTGGCGGGCAAGATTCTGCATCCGCACATTGTCGGCATTTTCGATGCGGTCGTCGACGAGAACATGAGCTACATTGTGATGGAGTACGTCGAGGGCGGGACGCTGGAAAAATTCTGTGTGCCCGACAATTTGCTGCCGACGCAAACGGTGGCGGAGATCGTCTTCAAATGCGTCCGGGCGCTGGCGTTCGCCAACACCCAGGGGCTGATCCATCGCGACGTCAAGCCCGGCAACATACTCTACAAGTCCGGCAGTGACATCAAGCTGGCTGATTTTGGCGCGGCATTCAACCGGGTGTCGGACAAGACACAGGTGGCTGCGGTCGGTTCCCCTCTTTACATGGCGCCGGAAATCCTGACCGGCGCCAAGGCGACGGTCGGCTCGGACATTTACGCCCTTGGCGTGGTCATGTACATGCTGCTTGCCGGGCGGCCGCCGTTCGAGGCGTCGAACCCCGCCAGCCTGATGTACCAGATCGTCAATCACGAACCGGATCCGCCGTCGCGATTCCGGGCCGATGTTACGGCGCTGATGGAAGACATCGTCAAGCAGGCAATGGCCAAGGACGTGAATCGCCGGTACCAGAACTGGGAGGATTTCGGCAAGGATCTCGCGGCGCTGTGGCAAGGCGAACAATCCCCGCAGCAGAACAAGAGCGAGGTGTCGGACACCGAACAGTTCAGCCTGCTGAAGACGCTGTCGTTTTTCCGCAATTTTCCCGAGAACGAGCTATGGGAAGTATTGAAGATCAGCAAGTGGCGGCCATTCCCGGCCGGCACCGTATTGATCAGCGAAGGTGACGTCGGCGACTCGTTCTTCATCCTGGCCGAGGGCAACGTCAAGGTGACTCGCGGCAAACGCCTGCTCAATGTCCTGGGCGTCGGCGATTGCTTCGGCGAGATGTCCTACCTGGCCAAGCGCGATGGTCCCCGCTCCGCCAGTATCACCACCGCCACCGACTGCATCGTCATGAAGGTGCGCGCAGCCGACCTCAACAGTGCGACTGCCAGCTGCCGCCGATTGTTTGACCGGAAATTCCTCGAGACCCTGGTCGAGCGGCTGGAGACAGCCAACCAGCAGCTGGCGGTGACTTGAGCTTGCCGTTGCCGAT
>CAYQKN010000006.1:17126-57233 GCA_964417885.1 uncultured Burkholderiales bacterium
TGATCGCAATTTGCATGGACTGCGCGGGTTTCCACTGCGGCTCCCGCCGGCAAAAACGGTGACGGCCAGAAACCCAAACCCCGCATCTGGCGCGGCTTCCAGGCCAAAAATGCCTGAAACTCCGCGCCAGATGCGGGGTTAGTTCAATTGAAGTCGGAATTGGTCTCACCGCATCAAAGATAGTACGCGACCACAAACACCCCGATCATGGTCAAGGCCAGTGCCAGTTTTGCAATTGCACCAAACAGCAAGCCAATCCAGGTTGCTAGGCCAACCCGGGCCGCCTGCCCCATTTCCCGGCGCGCCAGCAGTTCGCCGATGACGGCGCCGACAAACGGAAAAATGAATATGCCGATCAGGCCGAAGAAAATGCCGGCCACGCTGCCAACGGCCGCGCCCAGCAATGCGAATTTCGAGGCACCGACCCGTTTCGCACCAAGCAGGGTGGCGACCAGATCAACCAGCACGGCGCCGGCGGTGAGCAGCGCCAGGACTGTCAGGGTCGGCCAGCCAATGCGCTGAAAGTCGCCGAGCCAGGCGGCGACCAACAGGCCGGCAAATACGAAAGGCACGCCCGGCAGTGCCGGCAGCACGGTGCCGGCAAGGCCGACCACCACCAGGACGGCAGCAAGTGCCCAAAGCAAAAAGACCTCCGTGCCACCCATCGGCGTTTTCCTCTCGCAGTTTGTCAGTCGCTGCCAGCCATTATTGCGGCAGCGGTAAAAGTGACTTATTCAATATCAGTCCATGCTGCCGGCGGACTTGCCCTATCATACTTGGCATCGAATCGCTCACCTGATCCCGACATGGCTGCAATCCCGGAGACTCCCGTTACGGTTTCACGCAGCGACCTGGTCGGCCGTTTGGCGGCTATTCTGCCACCGGCAGCCGTGTTGACCGAAGCCGAAGACCTTAAACCTTACGAGTGCGACGGCCTTTCCGCATACCGGGCGCTGCCGATGCTGGCGGTGCTGCCGCAAACGGTTGAAGACGTCCAACGCATTCTGCGTGTCGCAACGGAGACTGGGACCAAGGTCGTTGCCCGGGGTTCCGGCACCGGGTTGTCCGGTGGCGCCACGCCGCTGGCTGACGGCATCCTCGTCTCGATGGCAAAATTCAACCGCATGGTCAGTGTCGACCCACTCGCGCGCACGGCCCGCGTCCAGCCTGGCGTTCGCAATCAGAAAATTTCTGAAGACGTGGCGCACCTGGGGCTCTATTACGCGCCGGACCCCTCGTCGCAAATCGCCTGTTCCATCGGCGGCAACGTGGCGGAAAATTCGGGCGGCGTGCATTGCCTGAAGTACGGGCTGACTGTGCACAACATATTGAAGCTCGAGGTGGTCACGATAGCCGGCGAATCGGTGACCATCGGCTCTGATGCGCTCGATGCGCCCGGCTATGACCTGCTCGCGTTGATGACCGGCTCGGAGGGCATGCTTGGCATTACCACCGAGGTGACGGTCAAGCTGGTGCCAAAACCGCAGTTGGCGCGCGTCGTCATGGCAAGTTTCAACGATGTTGAGAGGGCCGGCGACGCGGTGGCGAACGTGATCGGCGCCGGCATCGTCCCTGCCGGCCTCGAAATGATGGACAAGCTGGCTACCGCTGCGGTGGAAGACTTTGTCCACGCCGGCTATGACCTGGAAGCAGAGGCAATCCTGCTGTGCGAATCGGACGGCACGCCGGAAGAGGTTGGGGAAGAGATCGCCAAGATCGAGGCGGTGATGAAGGCGTCGGGTGCGACCGCCTGCCGCACCTCGACCAGCGAAGCCGAACGCCTCAAGTTCTGGTCCGGCCGCAAAGCTGCGTTTCCGGCGGTTGGACGCATTTCGCCCGATTACTATTGCATCGACGGTTCAATTCCGCGCCGAGCCCTGGCACCGACACTGAAACGCACTGCGGAGCTTTCGGTCAAATACGGGTTGCGCTGCGCAAACGTGTTTCATGCCGGCGACGGCAACCTGCATCCGCTGATCCTGTTCGACGCCAACATTGAAGGTGAACTGGAGAAAACCGAGGCATTCGCCGCCGAGTTGCTTGAACTGTGCATCGAGTATGGTGGCACCATCACGGGGGAACACGGCGTCGGCATCGAGAAAATCAACCAGATGTGCAGCCAGTTCACTGACGCCGAGCGCGAGATGTTCTTTGCCGTCAAGCGGGCGTTCGACGAACGGCTGCTGCTCAATCCGGGCAAGGCGATTCCAACCCTGAATCGCTGCGCCGAATATGGGCGCATGCGGGTGCACGGCGGTCAGCTGCCGCATGCGGACATCCCGCGTTTCTGAAGGCTGCCGGTGAACCCTGCCTTGCTGAATGACTTCGCGCGGATCAGGCCGCCGCTGAACGTGGTTTCCGACCGGGAGCGCCTGCGCCCATTTGAAACCGATGCATTCATCGCGCACCGCGCGTTGCCGATGTGCGCGGTCCTGCCCGACACGGAGCAGCAGGTTGCCGCGATCGTTTCCGCCTGCAATGCGCGCTCGATACCGGTGGTGACGCGTGGCGCCGGCACCGGCATCTCCGGTGGCGCCATTCCCAGCGAAGACGGCGTGCTCCTGGTAATGACGAAACTGAACCGGATCACGGCGATCGACACGCTGGCGCGGTCGGCGACGGTCGGACCCGGTGTGCGCAACCTGGCGGTCAGTGAGGCGGCGGCGCCGTCAGGCCTGTTCTATGCGCCCGACCCGTCAAGCCAGCTGGTCTGTTCGATCGGTGGCAATGTAGCGGAAAATTCCGGCGGCGTGCACTGCCTGAAGTATGGCCTGACCACGCACAACCTGCTGCAGGTGCGGGTGGTGCTCAGTAGCGGCGAGTCGGTGACGCTGGGCGCGCGGTCGCTGGATGCGCCGGGCTATGACCTGCTGGCCGTCATTACCGGTTCCGAGGGCTTGCTCGGTGTCGTCACCGAGGTGGTGGTGAAATTGACGGCGATGCCGGAGCATGTCGAAACCGTACTGGCTGCGTTTTCGTCGGTTGCGGACGCGGCCCATGCCGTCGGCCGCATTATTGGTGACGGCGTTGTCCCGGCCGCACTGGAAATGATGGACAGGATGGTGGTTGAGGCCTGCGAGAAATTCATGGCGGCAGGCTTTCCGCTCAACGCCGAGGCGTTGCTGTTGATCGAGCTGGATGGCGCTAGCGAGGAAGTCGGTGAACAACTCTGCCAGGTCGAGGCAATACTGAACGAGTGTGGTGCCCTTGAAGTACGCCGCGCGCGCAACGATATCGAGCGTGAAAGGCTGTGGAAGGCGCGAAAGGGCGCCTTCGCTGCGCTGGCGAACATTCGTCCGGACTACTACACCATTGACGGCACGATTCCGCGCCGCTGCCTGGCAGATGTCCTTGCCCGTTACGCGCAACTTGCGGCGGAGTACGAGATGCTGGTTGCCAACGTGTTTCATGCCGGCGACGGCAACCTGCATCCTTGCATTTTCTACGATGCAGGGCGTCCGGGGGAACTGGAGCGGAGCGAGGAGCTTGGCGGCAGGATGCTGGAGATCTGCATCGAAGTGGGCGGCACCATTACCGGCGAGCATGGAGTCGGCATCGAAAAGCTGCGGCAGATGTGCGTGCAATTCCGGCCAAATGAACTGGCGATGTTCCATGCCATCAAGGCGGCATTCGATCCGTCCGGGATCCTGAATCCGGGCAAAGGTATTCCGGCATTGAAGCGCTGCGCGGAGTGGGGCGGCATGCATGTGCACGATGGCAACATTCCGCGCGCCGATATTGCGCGATTCTGAGACGAAAGAAAATGGAAACCATTGTCCAGTCACTGACCGAGCGCGTGAGACAGGCGCACCAGAGCAAGGCCCCGCTGGTCATTCACGGCGGCAATAGCAAAAGCTTCTATGGCGGAACGCCTTCCGGCGAGCCGCTCGACCTGCGCACGTATTCCGGAATTATCGACTACGAGCCCAAGGAACTGGTCCTCACAGTGCGCGCCGGCACGACGCTGGCCGAGATTGATGCCGTGATGGCGCACGAGGGACAGATGCTGCCGTTCGAGCCGCCGCGTTATGCCGAGTCGTCGACAATCGGCGGCGCGGTGGCGACGGGGCTGTCCGGTCCGCGCCGGCCGTATACGGGTGCGGTGCGTGACTTCGTGCTGGGTGCGCGCATTGTCAGCGGCAATGGCGAGGACCTGCGATTCGGCGGCCGCGTCATCAAGAATGTGGCGGGTTACGACGTGTCGCGGTTGATGGCCGGTGCCATGGGCACGCTTGGAGTGCTGCTGGACCTGTCGTTCAAGGTGCTGCCGCGGCCGCCAGATGAAGTCACGCTCCGATTTGAAATGGACCAGGCGACGGCCATCCAGCGCTTCAACGAATGGGCAGGCAGGCCTTTGCCACTGTCCGCGTCGTCATGGCACGGCGGCGTGGCGATGCTGAGACTGTCCGGTGCCGCAGCCGGCATCCGCGCGGCGCGCGAGAAGCTTGGGGGAGAGACTGTACCCGACGGAGAAAAATTCTGGCAGGACCTGCGCGACCATCGCGCCGCATTTTTTGAGGGCGCGGGGCCATTGTGGCGCCTGTCGGTACCGCCGACAGCGCCGGCGCTTGACCTCTCCGCGCCACAGTGGATCGAGTGGGGCGGCGCGTTGAGATGGGCCCGGGCGGAGGTGGGAGCCGGCTCCCTGCGCGAACTGGTCGCCGCGCACGGTGGCCACGCCACGCTGTTTCGCGGCGGCGACAAATCGGCCGGCGTATTTCATCCGCTGCAGCCGGTCCTGGCGCGCGTGCATCGCAACCTGAAAGCGGCGTTTGACCCGCATGACATTCTCAACCGCGGCCGGATGGACAACTTGCGATGACTCCTGCCAGCCCCATGATCAGCGGCGTCCGCCGCGCAGTGCTGAAATGGCACCCAGCGCACGGATACGGCGCCAGACTTCCGCAACCGAAACCGCAAACAGGCCGATTGCCCCATGCAAACCAATCTCGCTGACTGGATCAAGGACACGCCGGAAGGGCAGGAGGCCGACAGCATCCTGCGCAAGTGCGTGCATTGCGGATTTTGCCTGGCCACCTGCCCGACCTACAACCTCCTGGGCGACGAACTCGACAGCCCGCGTGGGCGGATCTACCTGATGAAGCAGGTCCTCGAAGGCGCCGAAGTCACGCAGAAAACGCAGTTGCATCTTGATCGCTGCCTCACCTGCCGGGCTTGCGAAACGACCTGTCCGTCCGGGGTGCAATACGGTCGCCTGGTGGATATCGGCCGCGAACTGGTGGAAAAGAAGGTCAAGCGCGGCCTCGGCCAGCGAATCCAGCGCGGCATCCTGAAGCGTGCGCTGCCGAGTGCGGCGCTGTTCAGTGCGGGGCTGACAATCGGCCGGGCAATGAAAAACTTGCTGCCGTCAGTGCTGGCAAAGAAAATCCCCGCCCGTCGCGCCGCCGGGCCGCGCCCGACGTTGCGTCATGCAAGAAATATGCTGCTGCTGGAAGGCTGCGTGCAGCCTGCGCTGGCGCCTTCCATCAACGCGGCGGCGGCACGTGTACTCGATCACCTGGGCATCTCGCTGATTGCTGCACCCAAGGCAGGTTGCTGTGGCGCCATCCCGCATCACCTCAATGACATGGCAGAGAGCCATCTCTATATCAAGCGCAATATCGATGCCTGGTGGCCGTATGTCGAAGCCGGCGCAGAGGCAATCGTGGTGACCGCTTCCGGATGTGGAACGATGGTTGCCGAGTATGGCCACATACTGCGCCACGATGCTGCCTACGCGGAAAAAGCAAGGCATATCTCTTCTTTGTTTCGCGATGTCAGTCAGGTGATTGCCGGCGAAAGCGGCCAGTTGTCCGCGATGCTGGCGGCGAAACGCCTGGCACCGTTCAAGGTTGCCTTTCATTCTCCCTGCAGCCTTCAGCACGGGCTGAAAATCAAAGGCGTGGTTGAAGATCTGCTGCGTGACGCGGGCTGCGACCTGACGGTGGTACCGGACGGGCATTTATGCTGCGGCTCGGCCGGCACCTACTCGCTGCTGCAGGCCGAACTGTCGCAGCAATTGCTGGCCAACAAGGTCAAAGCGCTCGAGTCAGGCGCACCCGCCATGGTTGCCACCGCCAACATCGGCTGTCTCGTACATATTGAATCGGGACTGCGTGCCAGCGCCGATTTACCGATCCGACACTGGGTTGAACTGATCGATGAAAGGCTCGCCGGCTAGCGAATGGACTGCCTGAGGCTGCCGGCAGCTTGGTTGCTTTCATCGAGTTCCCGACCGCGTCGATAAAGTCGCAGTCGTTCGACATTGTCTCCGGGACGAGCACCCTCCCAGACCAGTGCCGCCGGTGCCGGACCAGCAACGGCGGGCACCCGCTCGCGGGTTCCCTGAGTGAGGTGCCAATCACATCGGGCGGCAGCCGGATCGATCACTGGCACGAAGCGCAGGCCGGCAAAGTAATCCAGTAACGCGCGCTGGGCGTCGCCCAGTTCCTGCGCGGAAATGCAGTTGCGCGCCACCGGCAGCTGCGCCGCCAGTTCAGCGGCAACGCCGCGATAGGTGCGCACGTGGTTGAATGCGGATAGCGCCAACAGGTTTGGCAATACCCAGACCATGGTAATTCCGGCTGCCCAGTTTACGATTGCCCGCCGGTTGTTGCGGTGCGCGCGCGCGACGGCATAGGTCCAGACCAGTGTCAATGCGCAGGCGATGCCGAATGGAATTACCTGGAAAGTAAATGCAAATCCGGGTGCCTGCCTGGCAACCGCGCGTGCCGCAGCCTCTGGGAAGCCGGTAACCGCAGCAGTCCAGTAGAGCCAGGCGGCCACCGCGGCAAGCCCGAAGAAGACGAGGCCAAACCAGTCCAGAAAGCTTGCCAGTCCGCGCGGAAGGCGATCGAGAGTGTTGGCAGCTGCCAGCGCCAGCGGGACGAGCAACGCCACGGCGACGGCGTCGCTGGCACGCCGGGTGAGCGACAACAGCAGCAATGTGGTCAGGAACGCCGCAAGCGGCAAAGCGAGTTCAATGCGCTCACGCATTCTGGCGCGATCTTTCCACCATAACCAGCAGGCGAACGGGAGCGCCGGCAGGCCGAACCACGGCAATACAGTGATGAAATAGGTGATATCCAGTGCCCGGCGAGACTCAATTTCGGTCAATGGCACACCGAGGATCGTGCCCGCCCAGGGTTGCAGCGAAACCTGGCCGACGAATGCCAGCAACGCCGGAAAAATCAACATGAAGGGCAGTGACACCAGCAGGGTAATGCCGATACCGCGTGCAAAGGTACGGTTACTCCAGTCCCGCACAATTCCCATCATCACCACGGCTGTCAATGACGGCAGCAAGGCGGGGACGATGCCAACCGACATCGCAATGATGCCCGAGCCAATTCCGGTCGTGACGCCTCCCTTCAGCGGTTCCGAGCGGATCCGCGTCAAGCCATAGAGCGCTATCGTCAGGCCCGCCAGTCCGGCAAGTTCGGGATTCATTTCATGGCCGCGCACCAGCAGCCCGATGCAACCAATCAGCAGCAACACACAGATGCGACCGGCGCGTTCATCAAACAGGCGCTTGGCGGTCCGATGCGAAAACGTCAGTGCGACCGCCATGAATACGCCGCTTGCAAGGCGGGCGCCGTCGTGCAGCGGCAGTACTGCCGAGAACAGTCGCGCGCACATGGCTGCAACCCAGTAATACAGTGGCGGATAGTCGTGCGTGGGCGTGCCGGCGATGGTGGGCACCACCCAGGCGCCGTCGCGCAGCATGGAATTGATGACGCCGAACACCATTGCCTCATCCGGCTTCCACGGATCATGACCGACCAGGCCGGGAAGTATCCACGCCGCACAAATGATGACGAACAGGGTGGTCTTGACCGGGCTGCTGGTGCCATCGAAAACAATCGGCTGACGCAGGATGGAAATCATGGTTGTCCGGTATTCTACGCGGCGTGCTCCGCAATGGTGGCCGTCGACCCGCTCAGCGGAGGTGGTGTGGAAAAAAAAAAGGCAGCTTGCGCTGCCTTCTTTTGCACTCTGTCCGGACAGAATTTATTCCGTTGCGGCCTTGGCGCCGGTGGTGCGGGCATGACGCTGGCGGAATTTTTCGACGCGGCCAGCTGTATCCATGATCTTGTGCTTGCCCGTATAAAACGGGTGCGATTCAGAGGAAACCTCGATGCGGATGACCGGATACTCCTTACCGTCGGTCCATTTCATCTTTTCGCGACCCTTGGTGTCGGCGGTCGAGCGGGTCAGGAATTTGAAGTCGCAGGATGAATCAAAGAAAATGACTTCGCTGTATTCGGGATGGGTGTTGGTTTTCATTGCGCTTGCCTTTCTTTTCGTAAAGGGTGCGCCAATCGGGCACCTCTATTCGAACAAGTGTTTGGATAATCGGTAATTATGCCGCAGGTTGCGAAAAAAGGCAAAACGGGTTGGTCGCCGGCGCATACGCCGGTATTCGATCGGTTTCGACTGCTTGCGTGCGGAATGTGCGATGCGGGAAAGCGCCGGGTGACACCCAGCGTTCTGGCGGCGGGCTAAGTGAAAATCGCCGGCCCCAGGTTAACAAGACCCGGGACCGGCGACTGTTTTTTGCCTGAGGTGCATATGCAAACCGCCACGCACAACAGTCAGCTTTTGTAGGTAACGATAGAGGCAGACCACGGATTTTCCCTATCCATTTGAGGATTGCAATACGAAATTCGGATAGTATTAAAATATTATCCTTCGAGTAGATCAAAATGACCTCAAAGCCCTCGCGCTCACAAGGCCAAACAACCCTGCTGGTAGACGCATTGAAACGCTTGCTGCGTGCACGCGGAATGACTTACCGCGATCTGGGACAGGCGCTGGACTTGTCTGAGGCAAGCATAAAGCGCCTGTTCGCCAAAGAGGCGCTGACGCTGAAACGGCTTGAGGAAATTTGCGGGTGTCTCGACGTTGATTTGTTCGAGGTGACCAAGGTGGCGCGTAGCCAGTCATCCCAGGCGCAGGAATTGACCATCGAGCAGGAGGCCGCGCTTGCGGCTGATGCCCGGTTGCTCGGGGTGTTTTATCTGGTGCTGAACGAGTGGCATGTTCCCGACATCCTTGAGCGATATGAAATCGAAAAACCCGAGGTGATTGCGCTGCTGGCAAAACTGGACCATCTTGGTTTGATCATGCTGTTGCCCGGGGACCGCGTCCGGCTACAGGTGCCACGCACCATGCGATTGCGCAATGATGGACCGATTCGGCAGGTGCACGGCAATCGCGTGATCGGTGATTTTCTTGAGGGTGACTTTGTCGCGGCTGGGGGCATGTTCCGGCTTGAAATGCGCGAGTTGTCTGAACCATCGTACGCCCTGATCCAGCGAAAGCTGGAACGGGTCTGCCAGGAATTCAACGAACTCGCTGAACTGGACAGTTATCTGCCTTCCGACCAGCGACGGACAATCGGCATGTCGGTTGGCACCAAGCCGTGGAAAATGTCGCTGGTGACCGGTATCAAGCAGCGCGAGGGGGCGGAAAAGTCCCAGGGTAACCCGAAATTGCGCCCAAGCTGACCGGGTCGGAACGGTTGCGGCAGTCGAGACGGGCGTGCGCCCGCTGCATACTGGTCAGTTCTTTTTCATCGAATCGAAAAACTCGGCGTTGTTTTTTGTCGCCTTGAGTTTGTCGACCAGAAATTCGGTCGCCTCGAGCTCGTCCATGCTGTACATCATTTTGCGCAGGACCCACACTTTTTGCAGCAACTCGGGTTTGATGAGCAATTCTTCCTTGCGGGTGCCGGACCGGTTGACGTTTATCGCGGGATAAACGCGCTTTTCCGCCGCACGCCGATCAAGATGCACTTCCATATTGCCGGTGCCCTTGAATTCTTCATAGATCACATCGTCCATGCGCGAACCGGTGTCAATCAGCGCGGTCGCGATGATTGTCAGGGAGCCGCCCTCCTCAATATTGCGCGCAGCACCAAAAAAACGTTTCGGCCGCTGCAACGCGTTTGCGTCCACACCGCCGGTCAAGACCTTGCCGGATGCCGGTACCACCGTGTTGTATGCCCGCGCAAGGCGGGTGATCGAGTCGAGAAGGATAACGACGTCGCGCTTGTGCTCGACCAGGCGTTTGGCCTTTTCGATCACCATTTCTGCAACCTGCACGTGACGGGTGGCGGGTTCGTCGAAGGTCGACGACACCACTTCCCCCTTGACCGTGCGCTGCATTTCCGTCACTTCCTCCGGTCGCTCGTCGATCAACAGCACGATCAATGTGATATCAGGATGGTTGGACGTGATGGCATGCGCAATGTGCTGCAGCATGACCGTCTTTCCCGATTTTGGCGATGCGACCAGCAGGCCGCGTTGACCTTTGCCGATCGGCGCGATGATGTCTATGACGCGCCCGGTGATGTTTTCATCGGACTTGATATCACGCTCGAGCGTAAATGGCTTGTTCGGGAATAGCGGCGTCAGGTTTTCGAACAAAATCTTGTTTTTAGCCGCTTCCGGCGGCTCGCCGTTTACCTTGTCGACTTTGACCAGTGCGAAGTAGCGTTCGCCTTCCTTCGGCGTACGGATTTCGCCCTCGATCGTATCGCCCGTATGCAGATTGAAGCGCCGGATCTGCGACGGGCTGACGTAGATGTCATCAGGACCCGCCAGATACGAGATGTCCGGGGAGCGGAGGAATCCGAATCCGTCCTGCAGCACTTCAAGTGTGCCGTCGCCGAATATGGCCTCGCCTTTTTTTGCCTGGTGCTTCAACAGGGCGAAGATCAATTCCTGTTTACGCAACCGGTTGGCGCCCTCCAATTCAAGCTGGTTGGCGGTCTCGACGAGTTCGGAGACGTGTTTTAGTTTCAGTTCGGATAGTTGCATAGCTCGTTGCCAGAAAGTCGTGCAGGAATGCCGCACGGAAAATGGGCCTCTGACAGGATGGTTTTCGGGATTGCTCCCATTAACCGGGCGTCAACTCAAGAAGTTTGGATTCGCTGCAGAGGTGTTGCCGGACATCTACGGACTGGATATCAACGTAGACTTGATCGAAGAATAGGGCGCTTGCGCGCCCTTGTCAACCGATATGTGCGCAGTTCAAACGTTGGCGTCGATGAAGGCGGTCAATTGACCCTTTGACAGAGCGCCGACCTTGGTGGCGGCGACATCACCGTTCTTGAACAGCATCAGCGTCGGGATGCCGCGGATGCCGTATTTCGGGGGGGTGTCCTGGTTTTCATCAATGTTCAGTTTGGCAATCTTCAGCTTGCCGGCGTATTCCCGGGCAACATCATCGAGAATCGGCGCAATCATTTTGCAGGGACCGCACCACTCGGCCCAGTAATCCACCAGTACCGGCGTCGTGCTCTTCAGGACTTCCGATTCAAAAGTGGAATCGGTGACATAAACAATGGCATCGCTCACGGTCAACCCCTATATCTGAAAAAGTGTGGCAAATTATGCCACCGATTCGACGTGCGGACCGGCGCGGCTGCGTTGCCGCCGTCTGTTAAAATTTAGCGCATTTCACCCCGTTTCCCCTCAAGGCCGCTTCATGACTTACGTAATTACCGAATCCTGTATCAAGTGCAAGTACACCGATTGCGTCGATGTCTGCCCGGTGGACTGTTTCCGCGAGGGGCCGAACATGCTGGTGATCGATCCCGATGAGTGCATTGATTGCACGCTGTGTGTCGCGGAATGTCCGGTCGAGGCAATTTTTGCCGAGGATGATGTTCCGGAAAAGCAGCGACCGTACATCAGGATCAATGCGGACCTGGCCAAGGCCTGGAAACCGATTGTCGAGCGCAAACCCGCGCCCGCCGATGCCGACGAATGGGCAAAAGTGACCGACAAGTCGCACCTTCTGGAAAAGTAAGGTCGGCAAATGACGGTGGCCTCCGCAGCGTTGGCCGCCGTCTGTTCGGCATTGGCGGCGGAAAGCGTAACGTTGGTTACGCCCAATCGGCGGCTGGCGGCCTGGTATGCGAGCCAGTTCAATCAAGCGCAAATCGGGTCAGGCCGTGCCGTTTGGCCAACGCCGGATATCCTGCCGTGGGAAACTTACGTCGAGCGCACCTGGCTGAAACTCAGCCTGCTATCCGGAAACCCGGCATCACCGGCATTGCTTGACAATCACCAGTGCCGATTGCTGTGGGAAACAGTGGTGCGAAGTGCGGACTTTGCAGCAAGCGGCCTGCTGAATGTGCGCGAGACAGCCACGCAGGCGCTGTCAGCCTGGACCTTGGCACGTGCCTGGCATCTGCTGCCGGCCATGCGCCGGGTGGCACTGCACGAAGACGCGCAAATGTTCCTTGGCTGGTCGGATCGATTTCAGGAGCTATGCCGTGCACGAAACGCGATTGATCGCGCCACCGTGCCGGATGCGTTGGCAGACCTGCTTGGCGACGCGATCACAAGTGCGTCTGGCAGCTTGCAGCAACTGCCCGCAAGCCTGATGGCCGCAGGCTTCGATATTGTCGAGCCGCAACAGCAGCGACTATTCGACCTGTTGCGAACATGCGGCGTCGCGGTCGACCTGCTGCCTGCCGCAAGCGATGTATTCGATTCTCGCTGTTGTCGTATCGAGTTTGCCAATGAAACCGATGAATTGCGTGCGGCAGCGGCATGGGCGCGACAGCGCCTGGAATCCGAACCCGGGGCAAATATTGCCATCGTCGTGCCGGATTTGAAACAAAAGCGCGGACTGGTGATGCGTGAACTGACGGATAGCCTGGTGCCTGCTGCGCGTGCCACCGCGCCGTCGGCGACTGGCAACGTTCACCCGCCGTTCAATGTCTCGCTCGGCGTCCCGCTTGCCGACTACGCGCTCGTGCGTGACGCACTGGCGGCCATTGAGTTTTCGCTGGGTCGCCCAATGCCGTACCTGCAGGTCAGCGCGCTGTTGCGCAGTCCGTTTCTGGGTGGCGGGGAAGCCGAAAGGGCGGCACGCGCAAAGCTTGATGCCGTGTTGCGCGAATCGGTCGCCCATGAGATCAGCTTGTCTTCGCTGCGTGCCCAGCTAGGCGAAAAGCAAGCCGGCTGCGACCGGTTGGTGACGTTGCTTGACGATGTGATTGCTTTGCGCCCGGGCCATGCAGTTGATAGCGCTGTCCGGCCTTTGCCGTCTACGCCGCCGGCGTGCAGCCAGCACTTTGGGCGCGTGTTGGCCGCATACGGATTTCCCGGCGATCAGGCCCTGGATTCCACCGATTATCAAGTGCTCGCCAAGCTGCGGGATGCAATGACATCGCTTGCCGGCCTGCAGGCAGTACAGCCGAGAATGCGGACGATGGAGGCGCTGGCGCAACTGCGCGGCATCGCCGGCGAAACACTCTTTCAGCCCGAGAGCACCGCCACGGCCAGCACGCCAATCCAGGTCCTCGGCATTCTCGAGTCTGCCGGCCAGCAATTTGATGCGCTTTGGGTCTCGGGACTTGCAGAAGACAAATGGCCGCTGACGGCGCGACCCAACCCATTCATTCCTGCCGCGCTGCAGCGCGATGCAGGCATCCCGGACGCATCTGCGCTTGCGTCGCTGGAACTGGATCAAAAAATTACCCGCGGCTGGCTGGGCAGTGCGACAGAAGTCGTCCTCAGTCATGCGCAGGTTGCCGGTTCCGGCGACAGTGAACAGTGGCGCGCGGCAAGTCCGCTGATCAGAAATCTCGAGCCTGCTGGCCTGGACCGGGTGCTAATGGGCGAACGACCCGTGACCTACGCCAGCCTGCTGCTGGCTGCCGGCCTGCTCGAACGCGTGCCGGATGTACCTATCGTAGCGCTGCCAGGCGGCACGAGGATTCGAGGTGGCGCAGGGGTGATCCGTGATCAGGCCGCCTGTGCATTTCGAGCCTTCGCCCGCCACCGGCTGGGTGCACGGCCGCTGTCGGTCCCGCAACCGGGCCTGGATGCCGCGGCAAGAGGCACGTTGTTACACCGCGTACTCTATTTGGTTTGGGGCAGCCTCGCCGATCAGGCGACGCTGGTGGCAATCGATGATGAAAAATTGCGGGAGCTAATCGCGTCGTCGGTGACAAGCGCCATCGCTTGGGCGCGTGCGCAAGGCGCCACCAGCCTGGCCGCCCGATTTGCCGCCATCGAGCATGGTCGCCTGTGCCGCCTGGTTTGGCAATGGATGATTTATGAACGCGAGCGCGGTCCGTTCCGGGTAACGATGCGGGAAGCGGCGCGCCGCGTGCGGCTCGGCCGGCTTTCAATGGAATTGAGACTTGACCGGATGGACCAACTGCTTGACGGCACACACGCGCTGATAGACTACAAGACCGGTGTCGCCAAGCTGGCCAGTTGGCTTGGCGAGCGGCCCGACGAACCGCAGCTACCGCTCTACGTTTATGCGTCGGAGGAACAAATATCGGCGCTCGCCTTTGCCAGGGTCAAGCTTGGCGTGCGCGGAAAGGATTTCGGCTTCGAGGGCATCTCGGCAATTGAAGGCCTGCTGCCGGATGTGACCGCCATTGAAACGCAGTCAAAATGGCGAAGTCAGGGCTATACGTCCTGGGATGTTCTCACCCAGCAATGGGAGTCGGTGCTTGTCGATCTTGCGGAAGATTTTTCGCGCGGTGCGGCGGGCGTCAATCCCAAGAATGGCGCACTCACCTGTGCGCAGTGCGACCTGCAAGCACTGTGTCGGGTATCCGAGGCGGCCGGCCATGCGGCGCTCGACGTTGACCAATTTGCCGGTGAGACCAGCAGTGAATGAGTCCGCCGTGCCGGCGCGGAATTCACCGGATCAGGCGATTCGAAATGAAGCGCTCCACGTCGCGCGATCGTTTATTGTGCGCGCGCCGGCAGGTTCGGGAAAAACGCGACTACTGATCCAGCGATACCTGGCGCTGCTTTCATTTGTCGCTGAACCCGAAGAAATCATCGCGATCACGTTCACAAGGAAGGCGGCGGCGGAAATGCGTGAGCGTGTGCTCGCAGCGTTTGCGTCGGCGAATGATCCGGAGGGTGAAGACGACGGCATCACCCGCGCCTTTGCCAGGGCCGCGCTCGCACGAAGCGAGGAACGCGGCTGGCAGCTGGCGTCAAACGTGTCGCGTTTGCGAATTCAGACGATCGACGCGCTGAACGCGTCCATTACGCGCCAGATGCCACTGTCATCACGCTTTGGTGCCCAGCCGCAGAGTGTCGACGACGCCGGCGCTCTCTATCTGGAGGCAGCGCGCATGCTGCTGTGCGAAATCAATGCTGATGGTCCGCAGGCGGATGACATTGCGACGTTGCTGGGCCACCTGGACAACGATCTTGCGGTGGCGGAGTCGCTGCTTGCCGCCATGCTTCGCGCTCGCGACCATTGGTTGCGCAATCTGCCGCTCATGCATGAGCGCGATGTACTTGAATCAGCGCTGGCCGCGATACGTGTCCGCGCGGTCGCCGCGGCGGCAGCATTATTTCCGCAACAGGCGCGGGAAGAAACACTGTATTTGGCCCGGTTTGCCGCTGGCAATCTGCCGGAAGCCAAGGCGGATGCCGGCATTGCGGCCCTGGCAGCGGTAACAGGCTGGCTTGACGACTCGGATGCGGCGATACCCGCCTGGCTGGCATTGGCTGACTTCCTGCTGACACAAAGCGGTGCCTGGCGCAAACAGAAGGGGTTGAACAAGAATCTGGGCTTTCCGACCAGTTCCGACAAGCAGGAAAAAGTATTGCTCGATGTCGCGAAAGCCAGGATGGGCGCACTGCTTGAGCAGCTGGAATCCGGCCCTGCTGGCACACAACTTGCCGCCGCGCTGGGCCGCCTGCGCATCCTGCCGCCGCCGGGCTATAGCGAGGCGCAGTGGGAAATTCTGGGCGCAATCGTGCGTTTGTTGCCGCGGGCGACTGGTTTGCTCTGGACAGTCTTTGGCGCACATGCACAGTGTGATTTCAGTGAGATTGCCCAATCGGCCTCACGTGCGCTTGGCAGCGACGAAGCGCCGACCGACCTTGCGTTGGCGATGGATTACCGGATTCGGCACCTGCTGGTTGATGAATTCCAGGATACGTCGTTTGCGCAGTTTGAACTGCTTGAAAAGCTGACGCGCGGTTGGATGCCCGGCGATGGACGCACGCTGTTCCTGGTGGGCGATCCGATGCAGTCGATTTATCGGTTTCGCGAAGCCGAAGTCGGCTTGTTTCTGCGCGCAATGAAGTATGGGATTGGCGGCATACCTCTGGAGTCGCTGACGCTTACGGTCAATTTTCGATCTGCTCCTGGCATCGTGGGTTGGGTCAATGAGGCCTTCGCCCAGATAATGCCTCATAGCGAGGATGGTGCCACCGGGCAGGTGCCATTCGCCGCAAGTGTGGCCTGGCAGCCGCTATTGCCCGGCGGTCGGCAAGCGGTGAACTGGTATCCGCAGTTCATTCATCCGGCCGAGCCAGGGGTGGCGGACGGCGAATTGCCGTCCGCCGGCAAAGCCGAAGCGAAGTCGGTCATCGACATCATTCGTCAGGCGCGATCAGACATGCCTGCCGGGCAAATCGCCTTGCTGGTGCGCAACCGCAACCATCTGGCAGATATTGTGCCGGCACTGAAAGATGCCGGGATTGCCTTTCGCGCAGTCGATATTGATCCGCTGCAGGACGCCCCAGTGGTGCAGGATTTGCTCATGCTGGTGCGGGCAGTTGTGCACTTGGCGGATCGCATTGCCTGGCTCGCACTGCTGCGCGCACCATGTTGCGGAATCACGCTTGCGGACTTGGCCGCGCTGACCGGTGGCGCCGATGCCGCCGGCGGGGAACTGGCGCCCGATTCGCGCGTGGTTTGGGAACTGCTTGGCGACGATGCACGCCTGTCGGCGATTTCTGCAGATGGGCGGGCGCGTCTGACGCGCTTCAGGACCGTCATGTCGCCGCTACTGGATTGTCGGCGCCGGATGCCTTTGCGCGATCTGGTCGAGAACGCGTGGTTGGCGCTGCATGGACCGGCCTGCCTCAGTGGCGACCGCGAGCTCGACGATGCGATGCGAATGCTCGACTTGCTCGAGGCGGAATCGGCCGCCCAGAGCGGCGGGAGCGACCTGGTGGACCTTGAGCTTTTCGCAACCAGGATCGCAAAACTCTATGCCGGTCATCAGACACACGCGGATGTCGGGCTTCCCCCGCCGGTACAGGTGATGACCATACATAAAGCGAAAGGCCTGGAGTTCGACACCGTAATCGTGCCGTCGCTCCATCGGGCGCCCCGCAATGAGGATCGCAGTTTGCTGGTATGGAATGAACAGGCCGATCCCGTCACGGGCGAGCGAGTGCTGTTGTTGGCACCGATCCGCGAGGTGGGAGCGGCGGACGACGGTGACGCGATCTACCGTTTTGTCCAGCTTCGCGAACGCGAGCGACAGCAGCATGAAGATGTGCGCCTGTTTTATGTTGCGGCAACGCGGGCGAAGCAGCAACTTCATCTGCTTGCGACTGTTGCCGTGAAGGTCGACGCAGGGGAGTCGCGTATGGCAGCGCCGCGTGCGATGAGTCTGCTGGCCGCGTTGTGGCCGGTTGCCGGTCCGGTGTTTGCCAGCGCGCTTGCCGTCTCGCCGTCGCGCGGCGAATTGCCGGCGACCACGGGTGATTCTAAGTCTGCAACCGCCGCTCCTCGCCGACTGCCATCAGGTTTTACAGCGCCTGCCACGTTGCCGCCGGCTGTGACGTCGGTCGCTCCAGGGCTTAGCGGGCCTTTGACGCGGATTGATTTTGAGTGGGCCGGCGAGACCGCGCGCCATGTCGGCACGGTGGTGCACGAATTCCTGCGTCAAATTGCCGAGCAGGGGTTGGCAGCCTGGCCTGTCGCGCGTATCGGCCAGTCGATACCTCAATTTGATCTGGAGCTGCGGCGACTTGGCGTCGATGCGGTGGAACGGCCGGAGGCGGCGCGGCGGGTGGCGACCGCATTGATCAACACGGTCGTGGATAAACGCGGCAGATGGCTGCTTGGCGAGCAGATGGAGCCAAAGTCAGAGTGGCGGTTGACGGGACATGCTGGAGGTTCAGTGGTCAATGTTGCGATTGATCGTACTTTCATCGCTGGAGACGGTACTCGCTGGATCATCGACTACAAAACCGGCGAGCACAGGGGTGGCAACCTGGACGCGTTTCTGGACAACGAGGTTTCGCGTTATCGTCAGCAGCTCGATACTTATGCGGCTTTGCTGCATAAGTACCAAATGTCCGGGCGTCAATCGCCAATCCGGCTCGGGCTGTATTTCCCGATGTTTGCCGGCTGGCGCGAATGGTGCTGGGAGCCATAGGCGCGGCTGGAGGCGCCTCTGCACCAATCTTGACCGGCGCAGCTGTCGCCGCGTGATTTGCGGCACAGAGCTGGTGCGTATGGGCAGCGGATCGCGTGCATCATCGCCGTGCGACGTTTTGGCACGCGAGGTGCTTGTACGCAACCATCCAAATTTGCGGCTGCGACATGTCAGATATTTCAAGTGTGATCCGCGCGCTATGTGCGGAAGCAGACAGTTTGACGACTGGCGATTGCTCCGTCAGACCGGACCTGATGTGCCGGGCTTTTGCGGCAATACTCGATGGCGGCGCGTCTGACCTTGAAACCGGCGCCTTGATCGCCGTATCAGCATCGATTGAAGCACAGCGTGATTGCGCAAGATACGCAGAGGTCGTTCTGGGCCTTCATGATGCAATTCGCGAGCGCATGGTGTCGTTGGAAGTCGACGACGATACGGCGCCGGTTGTGGTGCTGGCAAATTACGGTGATGACTGGCGCACCGCCTCGCTTTCCCTGCTCGCGTTGCTGCTACGCCGAATTGGTGTGCGCGTCCTGGTACACGGAGCGCTTGAAACATACGGTGGACTATTCAATTGCGGCGTGTTGCGTGAATTTGGCATCCTGCCAGCCACCACGCGAAGCCAGGCACAAAGGCAACTTGTAGACGCCGGTATCGCCCTGGTGCCGGCAACCCTGTATTCGCCCGCCCTGGCAACCATGCTATCGCTGAAGAACAGACTTGGAACTTCAACGCCCGCGCACAGCCTCGCAAAGCTGCTGATGCCATTGCGTTCCAGGCGACCTGCGTTGCATCTTGTTCAAGCGCCGAACTGGCTCAGGCCTGGCCTGGAAAACGAGAATTTATTGCGTGACGGGCGGGTTCTGCTTCTTTCAGTATCGGTTGGCAACGAGGCGTTTGACGGTTGTCGTCCTCGCATCGCGTTCCGCGAAGATGCGGCGGGTGGAATTTGGCGGGTGCTGTTTGAAGAAGAGCGCATTCAGGCAAGGATCAACCCGGCCAGTGAAGCTTCCCCCGCCATTGGTGATCCGCGCGGATGGTCGGAATGGATCAAAAAGCAACTGCTGGGCAAGGTCGTGCCGCCGGCGCCGACGGTCAATTTGCTTGCCAGTTGTCTGTTCGGTTGTGGCTACGCGTCCGACATGAGCAAGGCCAAGGCACTGGCGGCCGTCCAGACCAACGGCCTTGCGGCGGCTTGACTGGCTATTGCGGCTTGGGCGCGCGATCGAGCCCCCGGATGATGTCGCCAACAAATATCCGGTTGGCGCTGAACCAGCCGCTGTTCATTTCAAGCGCGAACCGCGCCGGGCCTGCCGCTTGATGGGATTGCTCGGTAAACGGCTGCATTTCGTGAATGCTCAGAATTTTGCCCCGATCATCCAGGAACGCAACGGCAAGCGGGAGCGGTGTATTGCGCATCCACATGGCGTGGTAGGCAATCTGCGGAAAAACAAACAACATGCCTTCGTTTCGGGCCATCTTCTCGCGAAACATCAGCCCGCGCTGGCGCGACTCGTCGGTTGCCGCGACTTCGGCTTGGATGGATTGATTGCCGGCTTTCAAGGAAATGATCGGCAAACCGGTGGTAAAGGGCGCCCGCGCCATGGATGAAAGGCACCAACACGCGATGACCATGCCTAGCAAGGCATGAAGAACTGACCTGGAAAAATTCACGGTGGCGGTTGCTCCCATCACTTACTGTTTGCCTGTGCTGCCGAACCCCGCCGCCCCTCGATTGGAGGCATCAAAGTCGTCAACCAGATTGAATTGGACCTGTATGACCGGAACAACGATCAACTGCGCAATCCGTTCCATTGGTTCGATGGTAAAAGCGGATTTGCCTCGGTTCCAGGCAGAAATGAAAATCTGCCCCTGATAGTCGGAATCAATCAATCCGACAAGATTGCCCAAAACAATTCCATGTTTGTGGCCGAGTCCCGACCGGGGCAACACCAACGCGGCAAGATTTGTGTCGGCAAGGTGAATGGCGATTCCGGACGGTATCAGTGTGGTGTCGCCAATACCCAAAACGATCGGGGCATCGATACATGCGCGCAGGTCAAGACCGGCCGACCCGGGCGTGGCATAGGTCGGCAACTGTTCTAGGAGACGGCGATCCAGTACTCGGACATCCAGCTTATGCATTTTTTTCTGTATCCATGATTTGGTCGCGTTTGTTGCTGGCGTTGCTACCTCTTGCCGATGCCGTGAAAAGCCGCAAGGCGTGGGCAACAATTTGTCGCGCGACCTGTGACTTTGATGCCTGAGGGAGCTCATATTCGCCCGTCGCATCAACAATGGTAACCAGATTGTTGTCCGAACCAATTGCCTGCAATGCTGAATTGGCGACAATCATGGGAATTTGCTTCTTTTCACGTTTTATGCACGCATTTTCGACCACATTTTCACTTTCTGCAGCGAACCCGACGCAGAATGGGCCATCTTTCTGGGAGGCTGCCCACGCGAGTATGTCGACAGTCGGCGCCAATTCAATCGTTATCGGCGCACCAGACTTCTTGATTTTTTGTGTGTGTGGGTTGGTAGGTGTGTAATCGGCGACCGCGGCCACCGCGAAAAACAGGTCAACGTCGGTGAAATGTTGTTTAACGGCGTCGAACATCTCTGAAGACGTTCTAACGCCGACTTTCTTTACAAACATGGGTGCAGCTAAGTTGGTGGGGCCGCTGACCAGTACGACATTTGCGCCAGCATCGCGTAGGGCCTCGGCAATGGCATAGCCCATTTTCCCGGAACTGGAATTGGTGATGCCCCTGACGGGGTCAATCGGCTCAAAAGTTGGGCCGGCTGTAACCAAGGCATGGTAGCCAGCCAGCGATTGCGATTCTCGAACTGCCACACGATCAAGGATTGTCTGCGCCAGGACATCCGGCTCAACCATTCTGCCTGGACCAGTTTCACCGCAAGCTTGATCCCCTTCATCTGGGCCGACAATTGTTACGCCGTCTCGGCGTAGCAAGTCAATATTGCGCTGCATCGGCGGACTTTCCCACATTTCACGGTTCATCGCTGGCGCAACAATCAGCGGGCATGTCGGCTGGCGGGCAATACAAAGCGTTGACAGCAAGTCGCCGGCAATGCCATGCGCCAGCTTCGCAAGGAAGTCCGCTGTTGCAGGCGCGATCAAGATGGCATCGGCACCGCGGGAAAGCTCAATGTGCGCCATGTTGTTGGCGATTCGCGGGTCCCAGCTGTCGCTGAACACCGGGTTGCCGGAGAGGCTTTGCATGGTCACGGGGGTAATGAAACGCGTTGCGGCCTCAGTCATCACCACATGGATATCAACGGCTGACTTGCGCAGCAAGCGGGTGATTTCTGCGGCCTTATAGGCGGCGATTCCGCCGGTAATACCCAATACGATTCGTTTTGCTTTTTTTTCCGTCATTGAAGAATTTTACACAGGAAAACTGAACATCATGGCGATTACCGAATGGCCAAAGGATGAACGACCACGTGAGCGCTTGTTGAAATATGGCGCTGCCGCCCTGTCCGATGCAGAGCTTTTGGCCATCTTCCTGCGGGTGGGCGTGGCGGGCAAAAGCGCCGTGGACCTCGCACGCGATCTGGTTGGCAGGTTCGGCAGCCTGGCAGCGTTGTTTTCCGCCAGTGAAGTGGAGTTATGCAGTGTCAAGGGCGTTGGTGCGGCGAAGTATGTGCAAATGCAGGCCGTGCTGGAGATGTCGCGGCGGGCGTTGGCCGAAACAATGAAAGTGGCCGATGCCCTCAATTCACCGCAGGCAGTGCGCGACTACCTGCGCTTGAGATTGGCACAGCTACCTCACGAAATATTTGTCGCGGTGTTCCTCACGGCCCAGAACCGGGTAATTGCTGTTGAAGAGCTTTTTCGCGGAACGTTGACCCAGACTAGCGTTTATCCCCGTGAAATCGTGAAGCGGGCACTCGCTAACAATGCCGCATCCGTTATCCTGGCGCACAATCACCCATCCGGAGAGGCGAGCCCAAGCGTTGCCGACCGGTCGCTGACCAAAGCACTGGCGGAAGCCCTGGCGCTGGTCGATGTTCGGGTATTGGATCATTTCATTGTTGCGCCTGGCGCATCGCTTTCCTTTGCCGAGCAGGGAATGTTGCCGTGATTTGTTGTTTGCAACGATGGAGGTTGCGCTAAGTGCTTGGTTTTGGCTATAATTTCGGGCTGACCTGGATAAGCACTGTCGTCCGGCGAGGAATCAACAATTAATGGAACCGGTTGCTTCGGTCCGCTTTTCAACTGTTTAGTGAGGTATGTCATGGCACGCGTTTGCCAAGTTACGGGAAAAGCCCCTATGGTGGGCAACAATGTTTCCCATGCGAACAACAAGACCAAGCGTCGGTTCCTGCCGAACCTTCAATATCGGCGCTTCTGGGTCGAATCCGAAAACCGTTGGGTGCGCTTGCGCCTGACCAATGCGGGGCTCCGTACCATCGACAAGAACGGCATTGATGCCGTACTGGCCGATCTGCGCGCTCAAGGCGTCGCAATCTAAGGAGATCAACATGCGCGAAAAAATCAAACTTGAATCAACCGCTGGAACCGGGCATTTCTACACGACCACCAAAAACAAGAAAACGATGCCGGAGAAAATGGAGATCATGAAGTTCGATCCCAAGGCACGCAAACATGTGGCGTACAAGGAAACGAAGCTGAAGTAGCCGTTGTCCCGGTTGCAGGGGAACGCATGAATGACCGCGTTCCCGCACGGGGCCAAATGCACAGCGCGAAACCGCGACAAAAAACCCAGCTTCGGCTGGGTTTTTTGTCGGGCGGAATTTCTGTCAGGCGTAACTTCTGAGCCGACGCGAGAACTGCTGCAACTGTGCAATGCCGGTCGCCTCGGCGCGCTTGCACCAGTCTTCCAGTTTCATCACCAGTTCTTCCTTGGACAGGGTCGAGCGCTCCCACAATTTGGCCAATTCCTGCCGCAGCGAATAGATGGTTTCGAGCCTGTCGCTGTGTTTCAACGTTTCCTGGAGTGAAGCGCGATTTTCCGGGCTCAGCTGCTGGATGTCACTATGCAGCCAGTGGCGGAAGCTGCGAAAAGCCTTGCCTTCCCGCATCGTCGCAAGCGGCGAGCTTCCACTCTGGCGCAGGCGTGAAATTTCTTCCTTGCAGGTTGATTTCAGCGTCTTTGCATAGTTGGTGACAATTTCGTACCGGTGCGCAATCACTGCCTGCACGGTATCGGCGTCACATGTCATCTTGTTCATGTCAAAGCGCGGCCGTGGCGCAACTTTCTTAACAGTGGCCAAGCCAAAAAATTGAAGGATATTTATATACAGCCAGCCCAGGTCAAACTCGTACCAGCGCATTGAAAATCGCGCGGAAGTCGGGAATGCGTGATGGTTGTTATGAAGTTCCTCGCCGCCGATCCAGAACGCGATCGGGGTAATGTTGGTGCTGGTGTCATTTACCGTGTAATGGCGATAGCCCCAGAAATGGCCAATGCCGTTGATCACGCCGGCCGCATGCACCGGAATCCAGGCCATCTGCACCGCCCAGATACTTGCACCCAACGGGCCAAACAGGACCAGGTTGGTTACCAGCATCAGGCCCGCACCCTGCCATGAGAATCGCGAATACACATTGCGTTCCATCCAGTCGTTCGGCGTGCCGTGACCATATTTCTGCAGCGTTTCGGCGTTCTTCGACTCGGCACGATACAGTTCCGCACCCTCGGTCAGGACTTTCCTGATGCCATAAATCATCGGGCTGTGGGGATCTTCGGCAGTCTCGCATTTGGCGTGATGTTTGCGGTGAATTGCCACCCATTCCTTGGTGACCATGCCAGTCGTCAACCACAGCCAGAATCGAAAAAAGTGACTCGGAATCGGGTGCAGATCAAGGCCGCGATGGGCCTGTGAACGATGCAGAAAAATCGTCACGGCGGCAATCGTCACATGGGTAAGTGCCAAGGCAACAACGATGTAACCCCACCAAGGCAGATCCACCAGCCCGGTACTGAAAAATTCAGGAATATTCACTGTCGAGTGCTCCAAAGAAAGGGCAGTATTTTTTTCTAACTGTTGATTTTACGATGAATCGCCGGCGAACACAGGCATTTGGAATAACTTGATGATTTCAAATGAAATTATGGCATGTGGCTCAGGCTGCTTGAAATTGCCGTTTGGGTATCCTGGGCAAGTCGAATTTCTCGTTGCGGAAAAGGCACTTCGATGCCCGCGACGCGGAATTGCCGCCAGATTTCGAGCAACAAGGTAGATCGCAGTGACGCTTGCCCCTGGTCAGCGTCCTGGATCCATGTGGTCAATTCAAACTCAATACCGTTATCGCCCAGACTCGTCAGCAGTACCGTCGGTTCGGGCTTGGCAAGCACCCTTGGCAGTCCGCGACCCGCGGCAAGCAGGATGGACATGACCTGCTGCACGTCCGATTGATAGGAAACCGTCACCGCTGTTTTGACCGAGGTCACTTTGTCGGTGTAGGAGTGGTTGAGAACGGTGCTGGAAATGATGCTGTCGTTGGGAATGATTGAGCGTGTGCCATCCAGCCCCCTCAGTACCGTGTAACGCGCCTTGATGTCAGAAACGATGCCGTGCCGGTCTGTGATGGTGACCAGGTCGCCGGGCCGGATGGAGCGGTCCAGAAGAATGACGAAGCCGCTGACATAATTGCTGGCGATTTTTTGTAGCCCAAGTCCCAGGCCAACACCCAAGGCGCCGCCGAATACCGAGAGCAGCGTCAAATCGACGCCGATGAGAGGCAGCATGATCAGGATGGCCAGAACGATAGCGAGCGCGCGCACCAGCTTGCCGGCGAAAACCCGCATGCTCATGTCCAGTGTTTCGGCGCTCATCAAGCGTTGCTCGATGACCCGCGAGATACCCAGCGCGAAAAAAATGGTGAAAAAAGACCAGAACAGCGCCTGGACCACCAGCAGCATGCTGATCGTTTTCGAGCCGACGACGAATTTGACGTCGTCCAGTGCGCCGGCAATTTCGGGCAGGATGCCGGTCAGATACAGCGCGACAATGCTCCAAACGCTATAGGCAATCGCCCGCTCGGACGCCTTCAACAGCGGACTCGGGGAAATGAGGTGCCTGACCAGATAGAGCGCCAGGCGGATCAGTACGAACGAGACGATCAGCGGAATCGAGATATTGAGCAACGGTACCGGCTGCCATCGCACCAGACAGAAGCGTCCGATCCAGACAAGGATCAGGGCTAGCAATGGCACCACCAGGCGATGGACACTGCCAGCGCCAATTTTCAGCGCACCCGGTTCCAGGTCTGCCGGCAGGCGCGAGCGGATTGAGCCCGCGACCAGCCAGGCAAGCAGGAATCCCGCAGCGATGACGGCAATCTGCCACCAGGCGTGGACAGTTTCGAGCTGCGCAATCAGTAGTTCGAAATCGGCAGCAAGCTGCATTGGCTATTTGTTACGTTCCATCACCGCGGCGAAAAAGCCGTCAGTGCCGTGTTCTTGCGGCATAAGCTTGAAATACTCGCTGATGTTTTCGAGCGGCCACTTCAGTCGCTTGACGACCTGGGATGCGGGCACGAGTTTGAAATCCGTGTGCGCGCGGAGGAAATTTTCCACAATGTGCTCATTTTCCTCAGGCAGAAAGCTGCAGGTCGCATAGACCAGTCTGCCACCCGGCTTGACCAGACGGGATGCGGACTTGAGGATTGCCGCCTGCTTGACGTTGAGTTCCTGCAGGCTTTGCTCGCTCTGGCGCCATTTGAGGTCGGGATTGCGACGCAAAGTGCCCAAACCGGTGCATGGGGCGTCGACCAGGACGCGGTCAATCTTGCCTGCCAGGCGTTTGATCCGGGCGTCGTTTTCAGACTCGATTTTTTGCGGGGTGATATTTGACAGTCCCGAACGTTTCAGGCGCGGCCCAAGGTTGGTCAGGCGCTTTTCCGACACGTCGAAGGCGTACACGCGGCCGGTAGACGCCATCGCTGCGCCCAGCAAGAGTGATTTCCCGCCGGCTCCGGCACAGAAATCGACCACCATCTCGCTACGCTTGGCCTCCACCAGCAGGCCCAATAACTGGCTGCCCTCGTCCTGCACCTCGACGAACCCCTCGAGAAACGCCGCATGCTGCGCAAGCGAGACTTTGCTTTCAAGGCGGATGCCGATTGGTGAATGCGGCGTGGCTTTCCCGTTTATGCCGCCGCGGCGCAGTTGTTCAAGGACGGCGTCGCGCTTGCCTTTGGTGGTGTTGACGCGCAAATCCAGGGGCGCGGGATTCATCATGCTGCGCCCGAGTGCCAGGATTTCCTTGTCGCTCATGAATCCCTTCAGTCGGGAAATGACCCAGTCGGGCAATTCGGCTGCGACACCCAATGGGGGGTTGGCGGGCAAGTTCGACTTGCCTTCCGAGAGCCAGGTGCTTTCGGCTTTTTTCAGGACGGTCATCAGCTCGCGCGAGCTGATGCCCTGGAATCGCGTCAATGCCAACAATGCCATCTTGCGCGGCACGCCGTCGGTGGCGATGGACTCGATGGTACGCCGGTGACGAAGCACCGCGTATACCGTCTCGGCGATCAACGCACGATCGCGAACCCCCAGCTTTGCATGCTCACGGAAGAAACGCTTCAATTGCACGTCTGCCGGCGATGTTAACGGGAGTACAACGGTCAATGCTTCAACCAGGGTATTAAATTGGGCAGGAGTAAAGGACATGCAGACTTGTCTGGGGAAGCTGGTGAGTGCCCGCTCGGGCAGAAAGGGCGTCAACGCTTACGCCCCAAACCCGAATTATGGCGTAGAGCGGATACTTGTCGCAATCAGTTCAATTGGGAAGCGGCCGGCGAAGAACTTGATTTTCACCGGCAAATGGTAGTTTTTCGGCGCGAGCCATACTTCATAGGCGTCTTCCGGATCGGTCGCTTCGCTCAGAAGGTGTACCGTCTCTATCGCACCAAAACGGGTCTGGATCGTTTCCGGGCCGAGTTGTTTGAACCGGTGGCGATAGACTTTCCGGGCGTTCGTCACCAGCACGTCCAGCCGGTCATCGGCGGACTTGAGCCTCGGCGCGTCGAAAGCAAGCTGGAACAGGAAACTTTGCATGTCCTGTATTTGCGCAGGCATGGGCAAGGTGCGCGTCTGGCCACCGCGCATCAGCTTCATTTCCTTGCTGGCGCGGATGAACTCGGCCGTTTCCGGTTCACCTTCGCCGCGGCGGATGCGAAAACTCAGCGGCTCAAGGCCGGCAGCGGTCAATTCACCGCGGCTGACCTGATGCAACGCGCCAACCAGGGAGCCGACGATAAAGCCGGTGGCCTGCATGGTGCTGTCGATTTCGTACTGATTGCCTTCGCGTGTCCACGCATAGTCTGCTACCCCATCCGAGATGCTTGAGGTCATTCGGTAGGCAATGGCGATCTGCCGGGGCAGTTCCACATTCGGCGTGTTGTCACCTGTTTCCACGGCCTCGGCAGTGGGCTGGGGTGGCAATTCGGCCGCCGGCGTGTCAATCTTTGCGGCAGCCTCGGTCGGCCTCGGCTCGGCCACTGCGGCTGACGCGATTTCGGGCAGCTGTGCAGCCGGTTCGGCGGCAATCGCGTTCTCAGGCGCGAGAAAGTCTGCCTCAGTGCGAGGGGTTGCGCGCGGGCGAGGACGGGGCGGCGCGGCGCGTGCGCGAGCCTGTTTGGCGGCCTGCGGCGACGCGATGGAGGGCGTTTCAATTCTGTCTGCACCCGGGTTGACCAGCACCGCGGTGTAAATGGCTGCTGGCGGCTCATGCCAGGCGGCGACCAGCAGCGGCATCGAAACGTACGCGAACAGGTGGGCGGCTGCGGATATCGCCATCGCCGCAAGCATGTTGCGGCGGGAACGAAGAAACGACCACGCTGGCCGGTATCGCTGCATCCGGTGTTTAGTTATGTTTGGCGGCGGAATCATGTGCGCGGCATGCCCAGAGACGCCGGAGATTTTTTCGACTAACGCACCTGGAACTGGACAAGCGTTTGTTCCAGTGACAGCCCGCGCGAATCCTCGAATATCGCCCGCACCGGCAAGTAATGATGATCTTTGGCCAGCCAGAGTTGTGCGCGTGGCCGCCCGGGTTCGCTTTCGCGCTCGTAATGGACCGTCGCCAGCAGCTGGCCGCCGATCTGCAGGGCGGGCTCGCCTTTTTTCCGGTAGTGATACAACTCTGCCTGTTTACCGTTGCTCACCCAGGTGTGGACGCGGCTGTCGCGTGGCGCATTGAACATGAACTGGTACATCGCAGAGATACGGTCCATGGTGCCGGCAGGCAATTCGAAGCTCTCGGTGCGGCTGCTTTGCTGTGAAAAAATCTGGTGAACATTCCAGTCGAAGCGGGCGGAAATGTTCTTGGCACCGTTGCTCTGGCGACGAAATTCATAAAGTGCGGGTTCCAGCCCGGCGGCGCCGATTTTTCCCTCCGCGGACACGGTTATCCGTTCACGCAGTAGCAGGCCAAGCCCGCCCGCCGTGCGGGTATCCGAGGTGATCCTGTAGCGGTCACCGTTCCGGGTGAATTTTTCGTCCACCGTCCCGATCAGCAGACCACCTTTCATGATTCGGTAGCTCGCGGTCACCTCAACCGGGCTCGTGTCGGCAGCCCCCCACGCCGGCCAGACGGCAAGCGCCATGCCGACAAATGCATATCCAGCCAGTGCGCGCAAATTCATGTCATGGGTTTCCGGGTGACACCAGGTATTGGCTTTTATCCAGTAATGAAACGCCGGAACCGCGGATTTGGACGACATCGCCGGCAGAAAATTCCAGCCGATCCTCGGCCAGCCAGCGAAGCGCCTGCGGATAAATCCGGTGCTCCTGTGCCAGTACCCGCTGCGCGAGTGTGGATTCATCATCACCCTGATGCACGGGAACCGCCGCCTGGATGATGATCGGGCCGTGGTCCAGACGCGGCGTGACAAAGTGCACCGTTGCGCCGTGAATCCTGACACCGGCGTCGAGTGCCTGCCGGTGCGTGTGCAAACCGGGAAAGCTGGGCAGCAGCGAGGGATGAATATTGATGATCCGACGCGGATACCGGTCGATGAAGGCCACGCTGAGAATTCGCATGAAGCCCGCCAGCACGACAAAGTCGGGCGAAAACTCATCGATGCAGCGCATCAGTGCCTGGTCGAACTGTTCGCGCGACGGGTACAGTTTGTGGTCTAGCGGCCGTATCGGAATGCCTGCCGCAGCTGCAGTTGCCAGCCCGGCAGCATCAGGCCGGTTGCTGATGACGGCCCCGACATGCATCGGCAAGTCCGCGTCGAGAATGGCTTCCATGTTGCTGCCGCGACCGGATATCAGGATGACGATCGATTTCATGGTTCTGCTGAACCGGGCATGGAGCAGCAGACGTCGCGGTAAAACTCTAGCATTGGCGCGGCTTTCCGGGCGGTTTGCCGCTGAAAGCCGCGCCAATGCTGGAGTTTTGCATCGCGGTCAGTAAACGATTGTCTGTTTTTCACCAGCGGCACGGACGCGGATCTCGCCGATCTGGGATACCGACTCGCCAGCATCCCGCAGGTGCCGGGTGGCAACGCTGGCGTCTTCGGCAGCCACCACGACCACCAAGCCGATGCCGCAATTGAACGTGCGTGCCATTTCGGCGTCATCAATCATGCCTTGTGACTGAAGCCAGTCAAAAATGCCCGGCCGCGACCATGAGCTGGCCTGGATGTGTGCGGTGACGGCCTCCGGCAGCACGCGCGGGATGTTTTCCGTCAAACCACCACCAGTGATGTGCGCCATACCCTTGACCATGCCGGGGTGTGCTGCCAGCAAGGCCAGCAGCGGCTTGACATAAATTCGTGTCGGAGCCAGCAAATCCCGCGCGAGCTGCTGATTTGCCGACGCGTTCAGGTCGATGCCGGATCGCTCGACGATCTTGCGGATCAGTGAATAGCCATTCGAGTGCGGGCCGCTTGATGCAAGACCGAGCACCACATCTCCCGGCACAATAGACTGGCCCGAAATTACCGCGTCTTTTTCCATCAGGCCAACAGCAAAGCCGGCCAGATCGTATTCACCTTCCGGATACATTGACGGCATTTCCGCGGTCTCGCCGCCGATCAGCGCGCAACCGGCAAGCTCGCACCCGTGGGCGATACCCTTGATCACGTCGGTGGCAACCGCGACGTCAAGCTTTCCGCAGGCGAAATAGTCGAGAAAGAAAATCGGCTCGGCCCCCTGCACCAGG
Organism: uncultured Burkholderiales bacterium; assembly: GCA_964417885.1. Taxonomy (GTDB): domain Bacteria; phylum Pseudomonadota; class Gammaproteobacteria; order Burkholderiales; family Usitatibacteraceae; genus UKL13-2. The sequence continues at coordinate 47,479 of CAYQKN010000006.1, forward strand.
ATGTCGTTGACGCTCATGGCGACCAGGTCCTGGCCAACGGTGTCGTGCTTGTTCAAATGAAACGCCAGCTTGAGCTTGGTGCCGACGCCGTCGGTACCGGACACCATCACCGGGTTGCGAAACTTCTTGGACACTTCCACCAGGGCGCCGAATCCACCAATTCCGCCGATTACTTCCGGGCGCATGGTGCGTTTGGCGAATGGCTTGATGTTCTCGACCAGCTGGTCACCGGCGTCAATGTCGACACCGGCATCTTTGTAGGTCAGGGGGCTCGACGGTGTGATCATGATTGGATTGGTGCCATTGAAACGGCGCGTGACGGGTTTTGGGTTAGGATTGGCCAAGACCAATCAAGCAGACCGTGATTTTACTGGAAATGTCGCGCAATCGCCCCCCGCTTCCCGAATCCGCACGCGTACCCGCATTCCTGCATCGACTTCGATTGCGCCGCCAGCTGCGTCCCCCGGGCTGGCTGAACTGGAACGTTGCGGTCATGGTGCTGGTGTTGCTGGCCGTCGGGTTTCTGCTTTCGCTGCTGTCGCCGATCCTGGCGCCATTTCTTGCGGCGAGCATCATCGCCTATATCTTTGCCCCGCTGGTGTCACGGCTTGAAGGGAAGGGCATCTCCCGGCCATTCGGCACCGCCATCGCGGTCCTGGCGCTGATCCTGGGAATCGTCCTGCTGCTGCTGATCATCCTGCCTTTGTTTTACAAGGAGATGATCCAGCTTTCCGAGCAGCTGCCCGGCTTCGCCGAGCAACTCAAGACCAGGGTCATTCCCTGGGTGAATGACAAACTTGGCGTCCAACTCAACCTTGACCCGTCGACCTTCCGGCAGTTTGTGACGGACAACATGTCGGATGCGTCCGGAATTGCCAGGAAAGTTTTTTCTTCTGTGGGTATCGGCGGCCTGGCGGTGGTTGGATTCCTGATTAACCTGATGTTGATCCCGGTCGTGCTGTTCTATTTCCTTCGCGATTGGCCGCAACTGCTTGACCAGGTTGACCAGTTGATTCCACGGCGCCTGCACACCACGGTCAACACGGTTGCCGTTGAAATTGATGCGGTCCTGTCGGAGTTCCTGCGTGGGCAGATCAGCGTGATGCTCATCATGGCGCTGTTTTACATCGCCGGGCTATGGTTTGCAGGCCTGGATTTTGCGCTTCCCGTCGGACTCATTACCGGCCTGCTGGTGTTCGTGCCCTATCTCGGCGCAGGCATTGGTCTGGTGCTCGGAACGGTCGCTGCCGTGATGCAGGCGCCGTCCGACAGCGGGATCGCGCTGGTCTGGCTGGTCTGGCTGGTGTTCGGGTTGGGGCAGCTGGTCGAGGGTTTCCTGGTGACCCCCTGGCTGGTTGGCGACCGGATTGGCCTGCATCCGGTGGCAGTCATTTTCTCGCTGCTGGCGTTTGGCCAGCTATTCGGTTTTTTTGGAATCCTGCTTGCGCTGCCCGCGAGCGCCGCGATCCTGGTCGGGCTGCGACACATCAACGCCGAATACCGGGCCAGCGACATCTATCGCTGAGCCGCAAGCTAGAATTTTGCATCCTTCAGCAGCTTGATGGCTTCCTCGGTGCTGCGTCGCATCCGGTTGAATGCGATGCCGAGCACGCCGATTTCATCTTTCGATCGCGGCGCAAACTCGGGAATGGAAAAATCGCCGATGGATACGGCGTCGGCCTGACGTGCCATCTCCGCCACCGGCCGCACGATCATCCGGTCCAGCATCAGGTTCAGTACCACGAACACCGCAAGAAATACCGCGCCAATTGAACTCATCAAGGTTGTGAGCGCGATATTCGCCATCGCCAGTACCGGCGACAAGTCGACATTGGCAAGGCGCACCTTGAGCGTACCGTCGGCATTGCGAACGGTACGCGCAACCGCGAGGCGCTTGTCGCCCGCGCCGGTCGCCATGATTTCCGCCAGCTGGCCACTGGAAATGGTGCGGATTTTTTGCGCGACCTGCGCGTCGACTCCACTCAGGCTTTCGTCCAGTCCGAATTCGCGGATCTTCATGTCGACCATGCGCGATCCGAGGCCGGAGGCGATGCGCGGATCCATGTTTGAAAAGCCGACCGCGTCGAGAACCACCAGCGCCGCGCGCTGGGCATCTTCCAGCGCCTGCCGTTCCAGGTAGCGCCCCGCGACCACGCCGACGGTCGCAAAGCCGGCGACAAAAACCACCAGCAATATCAGATTGAATTTGAGCCGCAGGCCCATGAAAGGTCTCCTGGAAGGTAACTTGGTTCAGTTGGTGCAGCGGGCAACAGGCGGTCAGCCTGCCGGCCATTGCCGTTAGCGTCAGCGATGCGCGGACGCCATCCCTGCACTGGCGCGAATGTTGAGGAAAAAGGAATCCCGTTCCTCCGCCGATCGCAAATGGCCAGCCAGCCGCTCGAAAAAATCACGCGAGTTTTCCGCTGCGTTGGCATACCGCATCACCAGTACGCTGGCCAGCGGTCCGATTATCGGTGCCAGTGCCGCCTCGCCGCGCTGCATGAGTTCAGGCGTGATCGGCGTCGCCGGTCGACCGCCGGTCTTCTGCAGGCTGCCGGCATGCAGCGCCGGTGTGGAGGCAGCCGGCACCTCTGCCGTGCGCAGGCTGGAAATAATGCGCCTGGCGCTTTTCAGGAACAGTTCGCGCTTTGCCGCGTCATCAATGTGGTCCGCAACCATTCGGACGGCCTCCTGCGGATCGCTGGTGGCGCGACTCGCACGCTTGACGGTCGTGATGGAATACGGCCCGAGGTACGGCAGAAGTGCGCGCGTCAGTTCGGCCAACATTGCCGGGTCGATTTCACTTGCCGGCAGGCTGTCTGTTCCGTTTCGGAGGGCAGTGTCGTTCATGTGGGCGGCGGCGCGGTGTTGTTGGAGGCTTGCGAAACGGGTTTGCGGTCCAGCGCTTGCGGAATTCAATTCAAACGGTACCGCAGTTTAACCCAGCGCGCGTCGTGGCTTGCTATGCGCCACTTCACAGGGCTTTTTATTTACTTGTTAAATCTTGTCACCCGTTGCCGACGATTCCGGCTACGCCGGACCGATGCCGGATGGATGTCCAGGCTGGCTTCTTGCGGGCGCAGCGCCGAGATCAACATGCCGCGCGAATTCAAGCATGCGCTGAATCGACTGCCGGGCGCGCGAAGCAATGTCACCATCAATATGAATTTCGTTCTTGCCGTCCTCTAGGGCAATCGCCAGGTTGGCGAGGCCATTCATCGCCATCCATGGACAATGTGCACAACTCTTGCAGGTCGCGGAATTGCCGGACGTAGGCGCCTCAATAAAAACCTTGCCCGGTGCGGCCAGTTTCATCTTGTGGAAAATGCCCTTGTCCGTCGCGACGATGAACGTGGTCGCGCTCATCGTCTGGGCGGCGCGGATGATTTGGGTTGTCGAGCCGATAACATCGGCCAGTTCGACCACGGCGGCGGGGGACTCCGGGTGGACCAATACTTTTGCCGCGGGGTGGAGCTTCTTCAGTTCGGCGAGCTCAAAAGCCTTGAACTCATCATGGACAATGCATGACCCCTGCCACAGCAGCATGTCTGCGCCGGTCTCGCGCTGGATGTAAGCCCCCAGATGTCGATCGGGCGCCCAGATGATTTTCTCGCCCTGGGCGTGAAGGTGGGCGACAATCTTGAGTCCGATTGAGGACGTCACCATCCAGTCGGCCCGCGCCTTCACCGCTGCGCTGGTGTTGGCGTAAACCACGACTTTCCGTTCCGGATGCTGGTCGCAAAACGCCGAGAACTCGTCCGCCGGGCAACCCAGGTCGAGAGAACACTCGGCTTCAAGTTCCGGCATGATCACGCGTTTCTCGGGATTCAGGATCTTGGCCGTCTCACCCATGAAGCGTACTCCACAGACGACAATGGTCCTGGCCGGGTGTTCGTGACCGAAACGCGCCATTTCCAGCGAATCGGACACGCAGCCGCCGGTTTCCTCAGCCAGATCCTGCAGGTCAGGATGGACGTAATAGTGGGCGACCAGCACCGCGTCCTGCTCTGCCAACATCCGTCGGATGCGCTGCTTGAGCGCGAGGCGTTCCGCCGGGGACGGCTCGGCGAAGACCTTTGCCCACGCCTCGCCGGTGGTGATGGTTGATTTCGCGTTGCCTGCGCGAGGCATGTCAAAGTCAATTTTTATTGCAGTGGGGCCGGGCATGGTGTTGTCCTTGGCAAATCGTTCAGGTGACGGCGTTGCGCCTCTGGAAGCGAGCGGATTTCCACGACTCGGTCCGCATCACATCGCGCAGGATCATGACAGCATCCCATAGGTCGGCAAAGCGCAGGTAAAGCGGGGTGAAGCCAAAACGCAGCAGGTCAGGTTGCCGGAAATCGCCGATTACGCCGCGATCAATCAGGGCCTGCATGATTGGATAAGCCTGCGGGTGCGAAAACGACAACTGGCTGCCGCGATGTTCATGCGCGCGTGGCGCGATGCAGTTGAAGCCGAATTCTCCGCAATGATCGTCCATCAGGTTCCAGAACAGATCAGACAGCGCGAGCGACTTTCGGCGAATGTCGGCGAATGCAACCCCGTCGAAAGTTTGCAGGCCAATCTCAAGTGCCTGCATGGCAAGGATCGAGGGTGTTCCGCATTGGAAGCGATCAATGCCCGGCGCAGGCGTATAGTTCGCGGCGAAATCAAATGGGGCGGCGTGGCCGAACCAGCCCGCAAGGGGCGAGTCGAGCTGTTGCTGCAGCGTTTTCTCGACATACAAATACGCCGGGGCGCCGGGACCGCCGTTGAAATACTTGTAACCGCAGCCGACAGCCAGTTGTGCTCCCGATCGGCCCAGGTCGACCGGCACCGCACCCGCGCTGTGGCTGAGATCCCAGAGAATGACCACGCCGTGCCTTCGCGCCACGGCATTGAGTTCCGCCATGTCGTGCATGCGACCGGTGCGGTAGTCGACCTGTGTGATGACCGCTATCGCCACATCCGGGGCGAGTGCCGCACCGACGTCGCCGGCGTCCACCAGCTTGATCTCGAACTGCCCGTCGCTGGCACGCACCACTCCTTGCGCAACGTACAGGTCGGTCGGAAAATTCCCCTGCTCGGACAGGATCACGCGGCGCGAAGGTGACTTGCGACTGACAGATGCAAGCGTCGCAGACATCAGCTTGAACAGGTTCACCGAGGTGGAATCAGCAGCGATCACTTCGTCAGCGCCGGCGCCAAGCAACCCGGCAATGCGGCCGCCTACCCGCCTGGGCAGGTTTATCCAGTCCGCGCTGTTCCACGACCGGATCAGGCCGGCTCCCCATTCCTGCTCAATGGTGCGTGCCAGTCGGCCAACGGTTTCTTTCGGCAATGGACCCAGCGAGTTGCCGTCCAGATAAATGACGCCTTCCGGCAGCACGAAACGGTCTCGTGCAAAGGCAAGGCTGTCGGAACGATCCCGATCCTCCAAGACACAGCGGCTGGTGATCAAGGCATTCTCCGCAGGATCGCGCGCACCGGTGATGCGTCCAGCGCGGCGAGCTTCAGGGGGAGAGCGATCAGTTCGTAGTCGCCGGGTACGACGGCATCCAGCACCAGGCCCTCGAGAATCGCCATGCGATGACGCAGTACCGCACGGTGTGCGTCCATCGATTTGGATTCCTGCGGATCAAGGGACGGCGTGTCGGTTCCGATCAGGACGACCCCATGACTTGCCAGCAGATCGATGGTTGCCGCTGCGATCGCGCGGAAGGCCGCGTCCCAGGCCGTCTGCGGCGCTTGCCGGTACGTCCGGATCAGTACTCGCGGCGGCACGCCGGAAAGTTGAAACGCCAGCTGCCCGGGAGTGACATCGCCGGTGGATTCGTGCAGGTCAATCACGCGGCAAGGGCCAAGATAAGGGTCCAGCGGCAGGTCGGCAATAGGCAATCCGGCGGCATCATAATGCAGCGGCGCATCGGCATGGGTGCCGGTGTGCGTCGATAGTGAAAAGCGTGAAACGTTTACCGGGCAGTCGTTGTTCAACTGCCAGGTTCGCTCCTGCTGGTAGCGGGTGTCGCCGGGCCAGACCGGGATGCCGGTGCGCAGTGTTTGTGAAATATCCCAGATCGGATTGCTCATCTTCGGATTATCGCAGAAGGTATCATCTGCCGATCATGGCCATTGATGTCACATTGCACGGACACTCATTGCTGCCGCCGTCGGCGTGGGTGGCCCGTTTTGGCATGCATGTCGACGCCGGCGGTGCGGTTCTGGACCTGGCCTGTGGCGGCGGCCGGCACGCCGGCTGGTTCGCCGCCCGAGGCCATCCGGTGACGGCAGTTGACCGCGATTTGCTGCCGGCACCTCTGCCTGGTGTCGCGTTTTTTCAGGCGGACCTGGAGGCCGGCAAATGGCCGTTTGCCGGCAAGTCGTTTGCGGCGGTTGTCGTCACCAATTACCTGCACCGGCCACTTTTCCCCGAACTGTTGCGTTCGGTGGCTTCGGGTGGCTGGCTGATTTACGAGACCTTTGCGGCCGGCAACGAAAAATACGGACGGCCGGCGCGGCCGGAATTCCTGCTCCAGCCGGGCGAACTGCTGGAGGTCGTCCGCGGCCAGCTGCAGGTAATCGCCTACGAGGACGGCTTTACCGAGGTGCCCAAACCGGCCATGGTCCAGCGGATTGCGGCCAGGCGTCCGACGGCATGAGGGGCCAGTCGGCGCTTCGGGGCGCCGGTTCGTTAGATGCTAAAATGATCAATTACTTAACTCGCTTCGTGTATCTATGCTGACCGGAAGCCTGGTAGCGATTGTTACCCCCATGCTGCCTGATGGCGCGCTTGATTTTGCGCGACTGAAATCGTTGATTGACTGGCATGTCCGCGAAGGCACGGACGGCATTGTCATCGTTGGCACAACCGGCGAGTCGCCGACGGTGGACTTTGAAGAGCACGCGCAATTGATCAGCGCGGCGGTGGAATATGCCGGCAAGCGCATCCCGGTCATCGCCGGCACCGGTGGCAATTCGACCAAGGAGGCGATCCACCTGACCGAGTGCGCGAGGCGCTATGGCGCGGACTATTCCCTTTCCGTCGTGCCCTACTACAACAAGCCAACGCAGGAAGGCTTGTACCGCCATTTCCGGGCGATCGCCGAGGCAGTCGATATCCCGCTGATACTTTACAATGTACCCGGTCGTACCGTGGCCGACTTGTCGTGCGACACCACACTGGGGCTGGCGGAAATCCCGAATATTGTCGGCATCAAGGATGCGACGGCCAATATGGCCCGCGGCGCCGAGTTACTGATGCGCCTGCCGGCTGGTTTTGCGGTCTACAGCGGTGAAGACGTGTCGACGCTGGCACTGATGTTCCTGGGTGGTCACGGCACGATATCGGTGACGGCCAATGTGGCGCCGCGCCTGATGCATGAAATGTGTGTCGCTGCCGCAAAGGGCGACCGCCAGCGGGCAATTGAAATCAACAACCGGCTGTTCGGCTTGCACAACCGGCTGTTTCTTGAATCCAATCCAATCCCGGTCAAGTGGGCCCTGAGCAAGATGGGGTTGATCGACACCGGCATCCGCCTTCCGCTGACGCCGTTTGACCCCAAATTTCACGGCCAGCTGCTTGAAGCGATGACGGCAGCGGGTTGTCTCGATCACGTAAAGGAAATTGCCTAAATGCAGTCTAGAAACTTGCTGATACTTTCTGCGCTTGCCGCAGCATTGCTTGCCGGTTGCGGCTTTACCAACAACAAGTCCACCGACTACCGGTCGCAAGGCGGAAAAATTCCGACACTCGAAGTGCCGCCTGACCTGACCTCGCCGATTTCTGATGATCGGTTCGTCATCCCGGACGGCAAGACCACCACGTTCTCAACCTACAGCCGGGAGCGGGGCAATGTTCCGGTCACGGGCAGCACCGTCCTGCCCAAGGTGGAAAACGCCCGCATTGAGCGGGCTGGCGAGCAGCGCTGGCTGGTAGTCAAGTCAAGCCCGGACCGGGTGTGGCCGCTGGTTCGCGAATTCTGGAGCGAAAGCGGTTTTGTACTGAAGCGCGAGACGCCGGAGACCGGCATCATGGAAACCGACTGGGCGGAAAATCGTTCCAAGATTCCACAGGACATGATCCGCAACACGGTGGGACGCTACCTGGACGGGCTCTACGATACCGGGCAACGTGACAAATTTCGCACCCGTCTGGAGCCTGGCGTGGAAGCGGGAACGACCGACATCTACATCAGCCATCGTGGCCTGGAAGAGGTCTACTCCAATCCAGACAAGAACAGTACCGGGTGGCAGCCGCGCCCGGCCGACCGCGAGCTGGAAGCCGAAATGCTGGCCAAGCTGATGGTGAAATTCGGATTTTCCGGCGCCGCGGATAAAGCGGCATCTGCTGTTGCCGGGACCACTTCAGGTGCCAGCACGGTGCGTGCGTCGGTCGACGCCGCCGGTGTACTGACAGTTGGTGAACCCTTTGACCGCGCGTGGCGCCGCGTCGGGCTGGCTCTTGACCGGGTCGGCTTCACGGTTGAGGATCGTGATCGTTCCAAGGGACTGTTCTTTGTCCGGTATATCGATCCGGATGCCGAGGCAAAATCCAGCCAGGAAAAAGGCTTTCTCGACAAACTTGCCTTTTGGCGCAAGGATGACCCGGCCAGCCGGCCGCAGTACCGCATATCGGTCGCCGAGGCGGCGGGTAATGCCAGGGTGCAGGTACAGGGTGCCGACGGCAAGATCGACAATTCGCCTACAGCCAAGCGAATCCTGAACCTGATTCTGGAGCAATTGAAGTAGTCGCCGGCGGATACGCCTTGGGTACCACCCGCTACGGGCTTGCTGCACCACGCAGCAGGCCCGTTTTACTGCACGGCTGCCTGCCATGACGCTGCGGTTTTCGTCACTTGGCAGCGGCAGCGAGGGCAATGCACTGGTAGTCCAGGTCGCCGGCACGACATTGATGATGGACTGCGGGTTCGGTCTTGCCGAGACCGAGATGCGGCTGGCGCGAGCAGGCCTGGCACCGGCAGACCTGGATGCCATCCTGGTTACCCACGAACATTCCGACCATATCGGCGGCGTTGCCCGATTTGCGCGCAAACATCAGGTGCCGGTGTGGCTGACGCATGGCACGGCCAAGGTGCTGACCGACGGGTCCCTGCCCATGGCGTTATGCCATCACGTCGACCCGCATGCGGGCTTTGTGGTTGGCGATGTGCAGGTGACCCCGTACTTTGTTCCGCACGATGCGTACGAACCGGTGCAGTATGTTTTCTCGGACGGCTCGGCGAGGCTCGGCGTTCTGACCGATACCGGAAGCATCACCGCACACATCCAGGAAACCCTGTCCGGATGCGATGCCATGGTGCTGGAGTGCAATCACGACCTCGGCATGCTGATGGGCGGGCCCTATCCGGCCAGTCTCAAGCGTCGCGTGGCCGGAAAGTTCGGTCATCTCGACAATGCGACCGCCGCATCGCTGCTTGCCAGCATCGATTGTTCCAGGCTCAAGCACGTTGTCGCGGCTCATCTGTCCAGGCAGAACAACTTGCCGGGCCTTGCCACCGCGGCGCTGGCCGCGGCATTGTCCTGCGATCCGTCATGGATTGGCATTGCCGACCAGGCCACCGGTTTTGCGTGGCGCGAAATCTGACACCACTGCGCTGACGGCAGTGCATTGAGAAAAAAAACGCCGGCTGCCCGTGAAGGCAGCCGGCGCTTGTCGCGCAAGAAGAATTACTTCTTGGCAGCGTCTGCCGGGGCAGGCTTTGCAGCGTCTTTGGCGGCTTCAACGGTCTTGCCAGCAGCGTCTTTGGCGGCTTCAA
>CAYQKN010000007.1:0-20452 GCA_964417885.1 uncultured Burkholderiales bacterium
GAGCTAAGCACCCCCGGAAAGTCTGCTAGTTTAGCGCATCTTTCAGTGCTTTACCAGCCCTGAATTTCGGAACCTTTGCGGCACCGATCTTGATTACCGCGCCGGTACGTGGGTTACGTCCGCTCCGCGCTTTCCGCTTGCCAACATAAAACGTACCGAAACCTACCAAGGTCACCATCTGTCCGCGTTTCAACGAAACCCTGACCGCCGTAACCATCGCATCAAGGGCCCGCTGCGCCGCTGCCTTGGAGATATCCGCTGATTTAGCGACCGAATCTATCAATTCTGATTTATTCACGTGATCAACCTTTCCACAAATTTATTTTTCGATTATTTCAAACTTGACAATGCCAGCGGGCAAACAAAAGGGAGCCTGCAAATCAACCGGTCAAACGTAATTGGTCCCAAGACATAAAGAGGCAACAACGTTTTATAGCAAGGCGCAAATCAGCATGTCAAGCGACACCTGGTATTTGCATTCATTTGTTCAGCATGCGGCCTTTGTTGAATGGCACGGTGACGAAAATCAAATCAACACGCATCAATGTTTCGTTATCGTTGTTGTCCCTGTTTGCGCAGGACCTGAAACCGATGAAACCTCGACAGCCTCAACTAACGGTACCGGTAATCTCTCGAGCGCTGTTTCCAGCACCTTATCAATCCACTTCACAGGTACGATTGTCAGTCCCTTAGTAATCTCATCGGAGATCTCCGCCAAATCTTTCTGGTTCTCCTCCGGGATCATAACCGTCTTGATGCCACCGCGCGCAGCGGCGAGCAGTTTTTCTTTCAAGCCGCCGATCGGCAGCACTTCGCCGCGCAGCGTAATTTCACCTGTCATTGCAACGTCGCATCTGACCGGGATCCCAGTCAGTACCGACACCAAAGCTGTTGTAATTGCAATGCCTGCACTCGGGCCGTCTTTCGGTGTCGCGCCTTCCGGCAGATGAATGTGCAAATCGTTCTTCTCGTAGAAATCCTCTGCGATGCCAAGTCCTTTTGCTCGTGAGCGCACCACCGAGATTGCGGCTTTAATGGACTCCTGCATAACCTCGCCAAGCTTGCCGGTGGTATCAACCTTCCCTTTACCAGGCAATTTGGCGGCCTCAACCGTCAATAGTTCACCGCCAACCTCGGTCCAAGCCAGGCCGGTTACCTGGCCAACCTGGTTTGCCTTTTCGGCGATACCGTATGTGTACCGACGAACACCAAGATACTTGTCCAGGTTCTTGGTCGTGACGTGCGCCTTGCCCTCTTTTTTCTTGGTCAACTGGGCTTTCACAACTTTGCGGCAAATCCGTGCGATCTCGCGATCCATCCCGCGGACACCGGCCTCACGTGTGTAATAACGTGTGATGTCACGCAGAGCATGGTCGGCAACATTAAGTTCATCGTCTTTTACGCCGTTTGCCTTCATCTGTTTTGGCAACAAATACTGCCTGGCGATATGAACTTTCTCGTCCTCCGTGTAGCCTGCGAGTCGAATAACCTCCATCCGGTCCAAAAGCGCGGGAGGGATGTTGAATGAATTCGAAGTGGCAACGAACATCACATCAGAAAGGTCAAAATCAACCTCTACATAGTGATCCTGGAACGTATGGTTCTGTTCCGGATCCAGCACTTCCAACAGCGCGCTTGCCGGATCGCCACGGAAGTCCATACCCATCTTGTCGACTTCATCGAGCAGAAAAAGAGGATTCCGAACACCGACTTTGCTCATGTTCTGCAGGATTTTGCCCGGCATCGATCCGATATAGGTGCGACGATGCCCACGAATTTCTGACTCATCGCGCACCCCTCCGAGGGACATCCGGACAAATTTTCTGTTTGTTGCCTTGGCAATCGACTGCCCAAGCGACGTCTTGCCGACTCCTGGTGGTCCGACTAGACAAAGAATTGGCGCTTTCAGCTTATCGACCCGGCTCTGTACGGCAAGGTACTCGACAATGCGCTCTTTCACTTTCTCGAGCCCATAATGGTCTGCATCGAGAACTTTTTCCGCGTTAGCAAGGTCGGAACTGACCTTGGTTTTCTTTTTCCACGGTAGAGCCACAACGGTATCAATGTAATTCCGGACGACCGTTGCTTCGGCAGACATCGGCGACATGAGCCTGAGTTTCTTCAACTCCGCCTCTGCCTTCACGCGCGCCTCCTTGGGCATGTGCGCGGCCTTGATCTTTTTCTCGAGTTCGTCAATATCGGCGCCCTCCTCGGTCTCGCCGAGCTCCTTCTGGATCGCCTTGACTTGCTCGTTCAGATAATACTCACGCTGCGATTTTTCCATTTGCCGCTTGACCCGGCCGCGAATCCGTTTTTCCACTTGCAGAATATCGATTTCAGTCTCAAGCAGGCTGAGTAGCTGTTCAAGTCTCGACGGAACGTCAAAATTCTCAAGTATCTGCTGCTTCTGCTCAAGCTTCAGCGGCAGGTGCGCGGCGATCGTGTCCGACAGTCGGCTGGCGCTATCGATACCGGACAACGACGTCAGCACCTCCGGCGGAATCTTCTTGTTTAACTTTACGTATTGATCGAACTGCGCAAAAAGACTTCGGCGCATCGCCTCAACCTCATTGTTGTCGCCTTCGTTCTGCAGAATTGGCGACACCTCAGCCTCATAGTTCTCCTTGACGTTCAACACATGGTTTATGCGCGCACGGTGAACACCCTCGACCAGAACCTTGACCGTTCCATCGGGCAATTTGAGCATCTGGAGTATGGTCGCGACTGACCCTACATCGTAGAGATCCTCGGGAGTCGGGTCATCGTTGGCAGCAGATTTTTGCGCAACCAGCACGACATTCTTGCCCTCCTCCATCGCCGCTTCCAGCGCCTTGATGGATTTCGGCCTACCGACAAAAAGCGGAATAACCATATGCGGGAAGACCACAACATCGCGCAGCGGCAGTAGCGGCAGCAGGGTGGATTCTTCCAATTCGGGGGCTGAGCTCATGATCTATTCCTTGAAAAATCGACGCGGCACATTGTCGTCGTGGCAAATACTTGGAGACGATTTATCTGAACTCAATATTCAGACGCAAATCGTTTGCATGCAAATTGCCAACATCCGGGCTGTTGGATCGGTCGCCAGCCGGCTAGCTTGGCAAGCCTATTTTGACTGGGCACCAGCGACTTTTGGCTGGTCGGAGTAAATCAGCAACGGTTGCTGGTCACCGGCAATGGTTCCCTCATCAACGACCACTTTCTCAACGTTTGCAAGTGAAGGCAGCTCAAACATCACATCAAGCAGTGCATGCTCGATAATCGACCGCAGCCCGCGAGCGCCGGTCTTGCGTTCCAGGGCCCGTTTTGCGATGGCTCCCAGAGCAGCCTCGCGAAACTCAAGATTGACGCCCTCCATCGCAAATAACTTTGCGTACTGTTTGGTAAGCGCGTTCTTCGGCTCGGTTAGTATTCTGACCAACGCTTTGACGTCCAGTTCTTCTAGCGTCGCAACAACAGGCAGTCTGCCAACGAATTCCGGGATCAAGCCGTATTTGATCAAGTCCTCCGGTTCCACATCGCGCAGAAGCTGGTTGCTTGCCTGTCGATCCTTGCCACTGCGTACATCTGCACCAAAACCAATACCGACTTTGTCTGTCCGGTTCTGGATCACTTTCTCGAGTCCGCCAAAGGCGCCGCCACAAATAAACAGGATATTCGTGGTGTCAATCTGGACGAATTCCTGATTCGGGTGCTTCCGCCCGCCCTGTGGCGGCACGGATGCAATCGTCCCCTCGATCAATTTGAGCAGTGCCTGTTGTACTCCCTCCCCGCTCACATCCCGGGTGATGGAAGGATTGTCGGACTTGCGGGAAATCTTGTCGATTTCGTCAATGTAGACAATTCCGCGTTGAGCCTTGTCGACGTCGTAATCGCACTTCTGCAAAAGCTTCTGGATGATGTTTTCAACGTCCTCACCAACATAACCGGCCTCGGTGAGAGTTGTAGCATCGGCAATGACGAAAGGTACATTGAGCAAGCGGGCAAGCGTTTGTGCAAGGAGCGTCTTGCCGGAACCTGTTGGTCCGATCAACAGAATATTGGATTTTGCCAGCTCGACTTCGCCGTCTGACGCGCCGTTTTTCAGGCGTTTGTAGTGGTTATAAACCGCAACAGAAAGTATCTTCTTTGCCTGAACCTGATCGATGACGTACTGGTCAAGTATGTCGCAGATCTCCTGCGGGGAAGGCAAGTCGCTCTTTGTCGACTTGGTGCTAGTGTCACCCTGCGTTTCTTCCCGGATGATGTCATTGCACAGGTCGATGCATTCATCGCAAATGAATACAGATGGCCCGGCTATTAACTTCCTGACCTCATGCTGGCTTTTGCCGCAAAAGGAACAATAAAGCAATTTTTCGCCTACTTTTTCAGTCATCGCTGCGCCCGCCTGAAGCTGTTTCCACTCAACGCGACGTCAACCGGCACGGCTGTCGGAACAAAAAATTGCCTTGTGCGTTCATGCTATTGCTGGTGACGACTCTCAAGAATCTTATCGATAATACCGTATTCGAGCGCACTCTCCGCAGACAGGAAATTGTCGCGGTCGGTGTCGCGTTCCACGATATCAATTGGTTTGCCCGTGTGCTTTGCCATAATTTCGTTCAGGCGACGCTTCAGGAACAGTGCCTCCTTGGCATGAATCTCGATATCCGACGCCTGTCCCCGGAAACCCCCGGATAACTGGTGAATCATGACGCGCGAGTTGGGCAGGCTGAACCTCTTTCCTTTGCTTCCTGCTGCCAGCAAAAATGCACCCATGCTCGCAGCGAAACCGGTACAAAGCGTTGACACATCGGGCTTGATGAATTGCATCGTGTCATATATCGCCAAACCAGCGGTTACCGACCCGCCGGGGGAATTGATATATAGCGAAATATCCTTGTCCGGGTTTTCCGATTCCAGGAACAACATTTGTGCGACGATCAGATTCGCTGTCGCGTCATTGACCTCGCCAACAAGAAAAATGACCCGCTCTTTCAACAATCGGGAGTAAATGTCGAATGCACGCTCGCCACGTCCCGACTGTTCAATTACCATCGGGATGTAGCCAAGCGCATCCGGCTGCTGATACTCGGCTGATCCCGAGGACATGCCATTCAGATCGAAGGCGGCATGCCGATACCCAAACGGCGTTTTCATCAGCGGGTTATCTCCATTACGGCGTCAAAGGATTGCTCTACGGTCAAAACCTCCATTGACCTGGAGGCCCACTCGACTACATTGTCTTCGAGGACCATTGCTTCAACTTCCGCCAATCGTGATTGGTCACTGTAATACCAACGCACCATCTGCTTTGGGTCTTCAAAGCTATCTGCGTGCTCTTCGACCACGGCGCGAACCTGCTCAGGCTTTGCCTTCAGATCATTCTGCCGCACAACTTCGGTCAGGATCAGGCCAAGTTTGACGCGTTTTTCGGCGCGTTCAATGAATAATTCCTGCGGCAACTGCAAATCCTTGGTTGTCATGCCGCGGGACTCCAGATCCTTCACCGCCTGCTCCTGCAAATGCCTGACCTCCATCTCAACCAGCGATCGCGGTAACTCGAGTTCGGAAACGGCTGACAAAGCCTCCATAACCTGATCCTTGGTTTTGGCCTGGATACGCTTTTTCAACTCTCGTTCCAGATTGGCCTTGATTTCTGCCCGCATCTTCTGCACATCCCCATCCGGCACGCCGAGAGACTTGGCGAACTCCTGGTCAATTTCCGGCAATTTTGGTGCGTTCACCACTTTGATGGAAACCGAGAACTGAACGGTTCTGCCGGCCAATTCCTCCTGGTATTCAGACGGAAACGTGAGATCAAATGTGCGATCCTCACCGCCGCTGAGACCAATTAATGCCGCCTCAAAGTCTGGCAGCATCCGACCCTCGCCCAAAACGACGCCAAAATTCTGTGCATCGCCGCCTTTAAACGGTTCGCCATTGAGCCGACCAACGAAATCGAGCACCACAAAATCGCCGGTCTGGGCCGGGCGATCGACCTTATCGTAAGTCGCACGCTGCTTCCGCAGCGTTTCAATGGTGTTGTCGACGTCGAGGTCAGTAACTACAGCAGCTGGCCGGTTAAGCTTCTTACCGGCGAGTGACCCAAGCTTGACTTCCGGATAAATTTCAAAGGTCGCAGTGAATTCGAACTTGTCAGCCGAATCCCCTGAGTTGCTGGGCGCAAACCGGGGATAGCCTGCAACACGCAGGTTTTGAACCTTGATGGCATCCGCGAAGGACTTTTGCACAGAGTCAGACATGACTTCCTGACGCACCTGAAATCCGTACTGGTTTGCCACGATATTGAATGGGACTTTTCCGGGGCGAAATCCCGACATCTTCGCCGAACGCGCAATCTGCTTCAAACGTGAAGTGATTTGCGATTCGATTTCGACAGCTGGGAGAGACAGGATGAGATTGCGTTCAAGATTGCTGGCGGTATTGACTTGTGCTTGCATGACCATTCCTTAATGCATTTGAGATTCGCTTCAGCACTACCGTGGCGGCGATGCTTGAAGTCGATGAGAAAAACTGTCGATGGTGCGAAAGAAGGGACTCGAACCCCCACGCCGTAAGGCGCTGGAACCTAAATCCAGTGCGTCTACCAATTCCGCCACTTTCGCAGGAAAAATTTGCGCTTGCAGACTGTCAGATTTTACCGCAATCCAATTTACTGCGCGCACCACGATTGCCGATTAAATTGCCCGCGGCAAGCCGAAAGTACTTGTTTTCCCAATATAATCCGGCGACCGTGATCTTATCTGCTATTCGTGCCCGTCGACCATTACGAGAATTTTCCCGTTGCATCGTGGCTGCTGCCCGCGCACTTGCGCAAGCCAATTGAGGCAATCTATGCATTTGCCCGCAGCGCCGACGATTTTGCAGACGAGGGGAATTTGTCCCCTGCCGAACGACTTAACTTGCTGAACGGCTATTCAGCACAGTTGAAATTGATCATCTCCGGCAACGATCCAGAGGAGGAACTGTTTGCAAGACTTGCGCGCGTGATTGCCGAACACAGCCTCCCAATATCCCTTTTCGAAGACCTGCTGGACGCCTTCAAGCAGGATGTCACCAAGTTTCGCTATGAAACCTATGCCGAGTTGCTTGACTACTGCCGCAGGTCGGCCAATCCAATCGGGCGCATGATGCTGCACCTGTACCGCAAAACCAGCCCCGAGAACCTGGCCTGGAGCGATCAGATCTGTACCGCACTGCAATTGATCAACCATTGGCAAGATGTGGCCATCGATTTTTCGAAGCCACTCTGCGGTCGCATCTACATTCCGCAGGAAGACTTGACGGCATTTGGGTTGAGCGAAGCCGATATCGCAGGGGCGACCAACTGTGACGGGTGGAAGCAACTGATGAAATTCGAGTGCAATCGCGCCCGGACCCTGCTCAATGCCGGTAAGCCGCTGGGCCACGCCCTTCCCGGCAGAATCGGCGCCGAATTGCGCGCGATCGTCGCTGGTGGTCGGGCCATTCTTGAAAAAATCGAACACGTGGATGGGGATGTTTTTCGTCGCCGGCCACAGCTTACCAAATGGGACTGGCTCAGAATCGGTCCTCGGGCGGCACTCGGCATATGAGTCCGGACCAATACTGCCAGCAACGCGCCGCCCAAAGTGGTTCCAGCTTTTATTACAGCTTTCGCTTCCTGCCGCAGGACAGAAGGCGCGCCATTACTGCGCTGTATGCCTTTTGCCGCGAAGTTGACGATATAGCGGACGACGTCACAGACGTAAGCGTGGCCCGATCAAAGCTTGGCTGGTGGCGCGCCGAAGTGGCGAATCTTTTTGCCGGACACCCACAGCATCCCGTTACGATGGCGCTACGTGAAGCAACCGTGCGCTTCGGCGTAAATGCGGGGCAACTCAATGAAATCATTGATGGCATGGAAATGGACCTTAGCCACCATCGGTACCGCGATTTCAACGCATTGAGGGTCTACTGCCATCGTGTTGCCGGGGTCGTTGGCCAGCTTTCGGCCGGCATATTCGGCTATCGGCACGAAAATACACGCGATTATGCCGAGAATCTTGGACTGGCATTTCAGCTTACGAACATCATTCGTGATGTCGGAGAAGACGCCCGCCGAGGCCGAATCTACTTGCCCGCAGACGAAATGGAACGATTCGGCATTGCGCCGGAAGATTTGGTGGTATCACGCAAAGCAGCCGAATTCAGGCGCCTGATGGAGTTTCAGGTCGCTCGCGCGCGGTCGCACTATGACGCGGCGTTGGCCGCCCTGCACCCGGATGACAGGGCATCACAAAAGCCGGGCCTGATCATGGCGGCCATTTACCAGGCACTGCTTGCAGAAATTGAACACGATGGATTTCTGGTTCGAAACCAGCGCACGTCGCTGACGCCGATCCGAAAGCTGTGGATAGCATGGCGTACCTGGACGCTGGGCTGATTTCGCCTGACATTGATCCCAACCGCCGAGTTGCAATCATCGGCGGCGGATACGCGGGAATTGCGGCAGCCCTAACGCTTGCCGAGCGCGACATTCAATCAACAGTTTTCGAAGCCGGCAAGGTCCTCGGCGGCCGGGCGCGGCGAATCGAATATCGAACCGAGGTGCTGGACAACGGCCAGCATATTCTTTCCGGCGCATATAGTGAACTATTGCGGCTGATGCGACTGGTTGGCGTCGGCGAAGAGGCATATCTTCGTCTGCCGCTGGCAATTCATATGCCGCCTGATTTTTCCCTGGCGGCTGCAAGATTGCCTGCGCCAGCACATATGGCATGGGCGTTGCTGACCGCGCGAGGGCTGACGTTTTCGGACAGGATTGCCGCGGGGAGACTGGTCTGGCAGTTGCGGGCCAGACAATTTCTCGTCAACGAGACCGACACGGTTGCGCACATGATGGCTGAATTCAAGCAGCCCGATGCCGTCATCAAGTACCTGTGGAGCCCGCTGACCATTTCAGCGCTGAACACGCCGCCAAGTTCCGCTTCAGGCCAAGTCTTTGCCAACGTCATCAGAGACGCACTGATGTCGGATCGCGCCGCAAGCGACATGCTGCTCCCACGACAAGACCTGTCGACCATGTTTCCCGAACCGGCGGGGAACTGGTTGGGGCGGCACGGCGGCATCGTTCAGCGCGCGACACGTGTGACTGCAATCGCCCCTGACGCAGGCAAAATTCGAATTCAAACTAACGGCGACAAAAGCCTATTCTCTGCAGCAATAGTCGCCGTTGGCCCCCACCAACTTGGCGCAATCGAAATGCCAGCCGAGATCGCTTCGGCGGCAACTTTCTCCTATGAACCGATCACCACCATTTATTTGAAGTTTTCCAGTCCGCTGCGGCTATCGCGGCCGATGATTGGCCAGTCTTCCGGGGTTGTGCAGTGGTTTTTTGACCGCAGGCAGATTTCCTCTGATGCCACGTCGCACGGCGGTTTGATCGCGGCCGTCATCTCGGCTTCCGGGCCGCATCAGGGCGTTTCAGCCAACGAACTTGCGGTTGCCGCGTTAAATGAACTCGGCCGGCACGCCGGCAAACTGCCCGCCCTGGAGTGGCATCGGGTTATTGTCGAAAAATTTGCCACGTTTGCCTGCACCCCCGAGTCGCAGGCCACTCGCCCGCAGTTGTTAAGCAGTTTGCCCGGTATTTTTATTGCCGGGGACTATGTGCAGGGCGACTACCCGGCAACGCTCGAGGGTGCCGTTCGCAGCGGCATCAACGCAGCAAATGCAGTATCCGCATTCCTCACACGGTCAAGAAAATGAGCCTTTCCCAGACGATCCTGCCTAACAACTACCTGCCAGCCCCGGACATTTTGCGAGATCGCGTCATATTGGTGACGGGTGCCGGACAGGGCCTCGGCAAAGTCGCTGCGCTTGACTTCGCTCGCCACGGCGCAACGGTGATTCTTCACGGTCGAAGCGTTGCAAAGCTCGAACGTGTCTACGATGAAATTGAAAGCATGAAGCATCCGCAGCCCGCCATCATGCCGCTGGACTTCTTCGCGGCAACACAAGCGGAACTTGATGGATTTGCACAGGCGATTCATGGCAATTTCAAGCGACTGGACGGAATCTTCCATGGTGCTACGCACTTTTCCACAACGATGCCACTTGATCTGCATAGCTTGGACATGTGGGTCCAGAGCACCCGCGTGAACATGGTGGTGCCGGCTGCATTGACAAAGGCTTGCCTGCCATTGCTCAGGAAAGCCCCGGATGCATCGGTAGTATTCTTGACTGAAAGCCACGCCGTCAGTCCAAAGGCTTTCTGGGGCGCCTTCGCGGCAACCAAAGCCTCCCTGCCGGCAATTGTTAAGATCTGGCAAGACGAGTACGAAGCGCAGGAAAACATCCGGTTTAACCTTTGCCTGCCGGGACCCGTGGCGAGTCCGATGCGCGCAAAGAGCCACCCAGGTGAACTGGCGTCATCATTGCGACAGCCGGAATCGCTCGGTCGAGCCTTCGTCTTTCTGGTGGGCCCGGACAGCAAAAACGTTCGCGGCGCACTCCTGACGCCGGATTGAGTCAATCGGTCATCATCGTGGTGACAGCCAATATGTTCCGAATAGTCCGCAGTTTTCGGTAACATATGGAAAGTTATCAAGAAAACGCCGGCGGCGCGCCCTCAACCGTTATCCAAAAGAATCTGCGAACTACATCGTGAGTGCCATGCTTGACCAGGGAAACCGTACCTTTATCGGCAGCGTCGTGTTTGTCGATATTGTCGGCTACTCGAAAAGATCCGTGTCCGAGCAGATTTCAATCAAGGACCGCTTTACCGCTCTTCTGTCGGATGTCCTGGTGGATATTCCCCTGGAACAGCGATTGATTCTTGATACGGGTGACGGTGCAGCCTTGAGTTTCCTGGGCGATCCGGAAGATGCGCTGTTTGTGAGCATGAATATGCGCGACATGGTGGCAAAAGCCGCGGATGATGCCGGTGAATCAACCTTGGGGAATCTGGCATTCGATCCGGATTCACCCGGCCGTTTACCATTGCGGATCGGGATCAACCTTGGCCCGGTAAAACTCGTGCGCGACATAAATGGCCATCCAAATATCGTCGGCGACGGTATCAATGTCGCCCAGCGGATTATGAGCTTTGCGAGGCCCGGGCAAATTGTGGTTTCAAGGTCGTTTTTTGATGTTGTGTCTGTGATTTCCGATGAATACGCCAAGCTTTTCAAATATGAAGGGTCGCGGACCGACAAGCACGTGCGGGAGCACGAGATTTACGTCGTTGGTGATTCCGTTGCGGCATTTGAAAAAGCGCGGGCAGGCACGGTTGACCGGGCTGCCGCGACCAACCCCAGGGCGACGCCGGGAATATCAACTTCAACCTCAGGGCTGAAACGGACTGACCTGTCGGCGACAACGCAAGCCGTCCCGTTTTTTCGAGACAAACGCAAACTCGGTCTTGTAGGCGGCGGCCTTGCTTTCATTGTTTTCGCATTGTTCGTGGCGCTGTTGCTGAAAAAACCCGCGGAGAAAATTGCGGATCCGGTTGGAGCCTCCCTGAATGCCAACCCGCGGCCCGGGACAGATGTGGTGGCAGCACCACCAGCCATTTCCACGAGTCCGGCAGGTGAAATGCCGTCATTGGCGCGGTCAGCCACAGCACCGACTGTTGCCGGCGGCACACCCCAGATTCCTGCGGCAGGTCCGGCCGGCGCGATGCCGGCGCCATTGGCTGCTGCGACTGATCCAAAAGCCGTTGTACCGAAGATTGATGCTGCGAAATCTGACGCCACCAAGCAGATACTCGTGTTGGGGACGGTAAAATTCAGTATCGACCCTTGGGGTGATGTATCGGTAAACGGTAAATCTATCGGCGTTTCGCCGCCAATGAAGCAAACGAAACTTCCCCCCGGCAAATACACCATCGAAGTTCGCAACACCTCATTCAAACCTTATGTGGCAAACATTGAGGTGAAAATAAAAGAAGATGTCAGTATCAAACACAAATTCCAGTGACAGCTGGCGATTGCTTCGAACCGCCGCGTTGACTCACACGCGACGGCAATCCCGACCGTCAGCCTTCCGCGGGCGGCATCGAAATGTCATGGCGATATCAATCGCGCTCGCAATGCTTTTGCTGGCAGGTTGTGCGGTCGCTCCTCCACCCCCAGCCGGGCCAACGGTCGAGGAAATTGCTCGTCAGCAGCGCCTTGAGCGCGCCCAAATCGCCTTGGCCGATGGACTGAAACAATATGAGGCCGGGGCATTCGATGAATCGATGAAGAGCATGCTGATCGCCCTGGATAGCGGCGTGCTGGCGCTGGCACAGCAGATCAACGCCCGTAAACACATCGCGTTTATCCAGTGCATCAATAATCGTGAAATTGTCTGCAAGGAGGAGTTCGAGAAAGCGTTTGCGCTGGACCCAAAATTTGACCTTACCCCAGCAGAGTCTGGCCATCCAACCTGGGGGCCGATCTTTCGCCTGGTCAGGACAGAAATAGAACTTCGCAAATTGGGCAAGCCGCTACCATCAGCTTCAGTCAGGATTCCGACCCAAGGAGAGAAACTGCTGTCCGAATCCATGAAATCTTACGAAGAGGCTGACTACCCCAAGGCAATCAGGCTTTTTCAGGAGACTCTGAGGGAACCCAATTCGCCGGCAGACAAGATCAGGGCGCACAAGTATTTGGCGTTCAGTTACTGCCTGACAAACAAATTGACCCTATGCCGGGCAGAGTTCGACAAGATCCTCCAACTTGATGCGGCCTTTGAGCTCGAAGCGGCCGAAGCCGGGCATCCGTCCTGGGGCCCCCCATTCCGTACCGTCAAGGCAAAGCAGAAACAGGCCGCCGGCAAAGTCACGAAATGATCGAGACACTTGGCCGTTACAAGATAACTTCGACCATTGGCCAAGGCGCAATGGGGGTTGTTTACAAGGCGGTTGATCCTGTAATCGACCGCACGGTTGCGATCAAGACTGTCAATCTGTCATTGAACAAGGATGAACTTGCCGAGTACGAGTTGAGGTTTCAGCAGGAAATCAAGGCTGCTGGGCGTCTCAACCATCCCAATATCGTCACGATTTATGACGTTGGCCGTACAGACAATGTCGCCTACATGGCGATGGAATTTCTGGAAGGTCTCGAACTCAAGGATATTCTTGCGGAAAGCGGCCGTCCGTCTGTCGAGTCGGCGGTTGACTGGATTACACAAATTGCCCGCGGACTGAGTTTCGCCCACGATAACGACATTGTTCATCGGGACGTAAAGCCATCCAATATCATGATTGTCCGGGGCGGACTGGCCAAGATCACAGATTTCGGCATCGCCAGGATGCCGGCGTCTGCCGTAAAAACAATGACCGGCCTGATTCTTGGCAGCCCGCGATACATGTCGCCGGAACAAGTCATTGGTCGAAACCTTGATATCCGCACCGACATTTTTTCACTGGGAGTCGTCCTGTATGAAACGCTGACGGGTACACCGCCGTTCGATGGAGACAACGTGAATGCCATCATGTATGCGACGGTAAATATTCAGCCTCCTCCACCATCGAACAGCAATCCAGGCGTTCCTGCGATGCTTGACCTGATTGTCGCAAAGGCACTGGCAAAGTCTGTCGATGAGCGTTACCAGAACATGGCCGAATTTGCCGACGATTTGGCGCAAGTCAAAAAGCTGCTCATTTCACGGCAACCTGGCGGCAATATTCTTGCCAAGCAGGCGCCCCCGACGGCAAAGAACCTTTCGTTCGACGGCCTGGGGGTCGGGCGCCTTCAAAAGACCGATGTTGATGAAAGTGAAGTAAAACCGCTCAAGCTCGCCAGGGCTTTTGATTCATTTGACGCGACGCTGAAGCTGGCGGCGATGACCAACCAGATCGGCGAGTTCAGCGAATACATTTCAGAGACGCAGAAAATGCGGGCATACCAGGGGGCAATCACCGGCTCACTGGCACCAAAAGAACCAAGCCCCGCCAAGAGGTCACGCACCGCCGAGGAGTCGCTTGGCACCGTCGCCGCGGTGCAGGCACAGTTGCAGGAACGGGAACGCGCCGGAGATAGCCAGCGCGTTGAACCAACTACGGCCGACCTGCTGCCGGTGCTTATACTTGGTGCGCTCGCGGTGCTGGCTGTCGTACTGGCAATTGCGCTGCTGGTCCGCTAATCAGCCCGGCAGCGGTGAACTGCCGGCATCGGCCCGAATGAAAGGCACCGCCACTCGTCTGATTTCTTTTACGATGGCTACTGTTTGCGTACGCCAAAACAGTGTTCCGGCGCAGGAAAAGTGCCAGCCCTGACGTCTGTTGCATACTGTCCGGCCGCAGCGGAGATCAATTTACCTATCTCCGCATAGCGCTTGGCAAATCGCGGGGTGAAATCGGGAAACAGACCGAGAATATCTTCGGTAACCAGCACCTGGCCATCACACGCCGGCGATGCGCCGATTCCAATAAGCGGTACCTTGAGCTCATTCGCAACCGCGCGTGCAACCGGTTCGACAGTGCCCTCCATCAGCACCGAAAATGCGCCAGCACTCTCGAATCGCTGCGCAATGGAAACCCATTTCTTGACAGCATCCTCCTCGCGTCCCTGCGCCTTGAAGCCGCCCATCTCGTTTACGCGTTGCGGCATCAGGCCAATATGCGGCATCACCGGCAAGCCGCGCGCAACGAGAAACTCCACCGTATCAACCAGTTCCGCCCCACCCTCAAGTTTGAGGCCTTGTGCGCCACTCTCGGCAAGGGCACGTGCGCCATTGCGGTACGCCTGCTGTGGTGATTCCTGGTAGCTAGAAAACGGCATGTCAAGCAAGACGGCCGCCCGTGTTGATCCGCGCATAACCGCCTGCGTGTGCGCAATCATGGTATCGAGCGAAACAGCAAGCGTATTTTCCATGCCGTAAACAACCATGCCGAGCGAGTCCCCGACCAGCAGGACATCACAATGGGGGTCAAGCAACTGCGCCATCGGCTTTGTGTAAGCAGTCAGCATCACAATTTTGCCCGGTCCCTTCATTGCGTGAAGGTCAGGAATGGTGATGCGCTTCTGCACACTATGGACACTCATGTTGGCTCTTTCGCGTTGCTTCAAACTGTAATGGCGCTATTATCGTGTTTTCTCAATCGGTGTCACTCGAAATCATGTCCTTGATTATCCGCTGGTTCATAAACGCATTGGCCTTGATGCTGGTTGCATATCTTTATTCCGGCGTGCAGGTGACGGGCATTGTCCCCGCATTGATTGCCGCCCTCGTTCTCGGACTGGTCAATGCGGTAATTCGTCCAGTCCTTGTCGTCCTGACGCTGCCAGTGACCCTGTTGACACTTGGACTCTTCATTTTCGTCATCAATGCCCTCCTGTTCTGGCTGGTCGCAGAGATCGTCGCGGGCTTTACGGTAACAAGCTTTTCAGCCGCATTGATCGGCTCCCTGATGTACAGCGTCATCACAATCCTGACCAGCTGGCTCATTTCCAGCCCCAAGAAGCGCTGATAGTCGCAAATTCCAGCAATAGGCACTTGAAAAATGTGGGATTGGCCTCAATTCCTGCATGGTTTTGTTTTATTTGGAGTTTTAGATGTCTGACCCGACTCAAAACGTCGCCCAATCGGCAGATCCGGCAACAGTTGAGGATTCTGCGCCTGCTGAAACCCAGCCAAACCAGAGTGAAATTGAACTTGCCCTGGCAAAGGCAAACGCGCTTGCCCAAGAAAACTACGATCTTTATCTGCGTGCCAAGGCCGAAATGGAAAACATCCGGCGGCGGTCAGCAGAAGACGTCCTCAAGGCAAACAAATTCGGCGTTGAAAAAATGGCTGAGGCGCTACTGGCCATCAAGGACAGCATTGACGCAGCCATGCTGGTCGAGAGCCCCTCGGTTGACGCGTTCAAGACCGGCATTGAGTTGACCGGACGCCAATTGTCCCAGTTGTTCGACAAGTTTTCGATTGTCGAGGTCAATCCCGCTGGGGAAAAATTTGATCCCACGCGTCATCAGGCGATCGCAGCCCTGGAGTCCGATCAGGTCCCGAACTCCGTCATCAATGTCATGCAGAAAGGGTATCTCCTGCATGACCGGGTGCTGCGGCCGGCCTTGGTCGCTGTTGCAAAAGAAAAGACCGCGGAAATTCCCGGCAATTCTTGAAAACGCCAAAAATACCCCTACTTACAAAACAAGATTAACAATTCAAGTTCGAGGCAAATCATTATGGGCAAGATCATCGGTATTGACCTGGGTACAACCAATAGCTGCGTTGCCATCATGGAAGGCGGGCAGCCCAAGGTTATTGAAAATTCAGAAGGCGCACGCACAACACCTTCCATCGTCGCCTATCAGGATGACGGCGAAATTCTCGTTGGCGCATCGGCAAAACGTCAGGCGGTCACCAATCCGAAAAACACCCTGTTTGCCGTCAAGCGATTGATCGGGCGCCGGTTCGAGGAAAAAGAAGTTCAAAAGGACATCAACCTGATGCCTTACAAGATCCTCAAGAACGACAACGGCGACGCCTGGGTGGAGGCACAAGGCAAGAAGATGGCACCGCCCCAGGTTTCATCGGAAGTACTGCGGAAAATGAAGAAAACTGCAGAAGACTATCTGGGTGAAGAGGTCACCGAGGCCGTCATCACCGTGCCGGCCTACTTCAACGATGCGCAGCGGCAGGCAACCAAGGACGCGGGCCGGATTGCCGGGCTTGAAGTCAAGCGAATCATCAATGAGCCGACAGCGGCCGCACTGGCATTTGGCCTGGACAAGAAGGAAGGTGATCGCAAGATCGCGGTTTATGACCTGGGCGGCGGAACGTTCGACATCTCGATCATCGAGATCGCCGAGATCGACGGCGAACACCAGTTTGAGGTCCTGTCGACGAACGGTGACACGTTTCTTGGTGGCGAGGACTTTGATCAGCGCCTGATGGACTATCTTTGCGATGAATTCAAGAAAGACCAGGGCATCGATTTGAAAAAGGATGTCCTCGCGCTGCAGCGGTTGAAGGAAGCCGCCGAGAAAGCAAAGATCGAGCTGTCTTCGTCGCAGCAGACTGAGGTCAATTTGCCTTACATAACCGCCGACGCGAACGGTCCCAAACATTTGGCCGTCAAACTGACGCGGGCGAAATTTGAAGCTCTTGTCGATGAACTGATCGAACGCACAATTGAGCCGTGCCGCATTGCCATCAAGGATGCGGGTGTCAAGATTGCAGACATCTCCGATGTCATTCTGGTCGGCGGTCAGTCACGCATGCCAAAAGTCCAGGAAAAGGTAAAGGAAATCTTCGGACGCGAGCCGCGCAAGGACGTAAACCCGGACGAAGCGGTTGCCGTTGGCGCCGCAATCCAGGGTGGCGTGCTCAAGGGAGACGTCAAGGACGTCCTGTTGCTTGATGTGACGCCACTGTCACTTGGCATCGAGACCCTTGGTGGTGTGTCGACCAAGCTGATCAAGAAGAACACCACCATCCCGACCAAGGCCTCGCAGGTATTTTCAACTGCTGACGACAATCAGTCTGCGGTAACCATTCACGTGCTGCAAGGCGAGCGCGAGGTTGCGGCTGGCAACAAATCATTGGGCCAGTTCAACCTCGAGGGCATTCCGCCGTCGCCGCGCGGCATGCCGCAGATTGAAGTGACGTTTGATATTGATGCCAACGGCATCATGCACGTCAGCGCAAAGGACAAGGCCACCGGCAAGGAAAACAAGATTACCATCAAGGCCAACTCGGGCCTGACCGAAGAAGAGATCCAGCGCATGGTCAAGGACGCCGAAGCCAATGCAGATGAGGACAAAAAGGCATTGGAGCTTGTAACGGCGCGCAATCAAGGCGATCAACTGGTACACGCCACGAAAAAATCCCTTGCCGAATACGGCGACAAGATAGATGCGGCGGAGAAATCGGCTATTGAGGCTGCCAGCAAGGAACTGGAAGAGGCCTTGAAAGGCAACAACAAGAGCGAGATTGAGGCAAAAACCGAATCGTTGGCAAAGGTTTCGCAAAAGCTTGGCGAAAAAATGTATGCCGATATGCAGGCCAAGTCGCAAACCGACGCCGGTGCAGCGGCAGCCGATTCAATGGCACCGGGCAACGATGGCGCTGCCCCAAAGGAAAAGGACATGGGCAATGTTGTTGACGCCGAATTCACCGAGGTGAAGGACAAGAAGGGTTAACAGCAAGCAGGCAGTACCGGGTCATACGGCCGGGTTGATGCGCAAATATGGCTGCGCTCAACTCGGCCTCTACGTTTTAGGCTAATGGATCGCACATGGGAAACAAGAAAGACTTCTACGATATTCTGGGCATCAATCGCGATGCAACTGACGACGACATCAAGAAGGCTTATCGCAAGCTTGCGATGAAGTATCACCCCGATCGCAATCCTGACAGCAAGGATGCGGAAGACAGGTTCAAGGAAGCCAAAGAGGCCTACGAGATACTTTCCGAGCCGGAAAAACGGCGCGCCTATGATACCTATGGGCATGCCGGCGTGAATCCCAATCTTGGCGGCGGTCCCGGAGGCTTCAATACTGGAGAAGGATTTGGCGGGTTTTCCGAAGCGTTCGGTGATATTTTCGGTGAGATTTTCGGCGGCGGTCGCGGTCGAGGCGGACAACAGGTCTATCGCGGCGCCGACCTGCGCTACAACATGGAGATTACACTCGAGCAGGCGGCACGCGGCACCGAGACAAAGATCCGGATTCCAAGCCTCGACGAATGTGACACCTGTCACGGTACGGGTGCAAAGCCGGGGACCAAACCGAAAACCTGCCAAACCTGCAATGGACAAGGCCAGGTTCGCCTGCAGCAGGGCTTTTTCTCCATCCAGCAGACCTGTCCGACTTGTCATGGCAGTGGCAAGGTAATTCCGGAACCCTGCCAGGCCTGCAGCGGTACGGGTCGTATCAAGAATCACAAGACATTGTCGGTCAAAATTCCCGCTGGGGTTGACGATGGCGACCGTATTCGGTTGTCCGGCGAGGGTGAGGCCGGCATGAACGGCGGACCGCCGGGAGATCTTTATGTGGTCGTGCAACTCAAGGCACACGGCGTATTCCAGAGAGACGGGGCCGACCTGCATTGCGAGATGCCGGTCAGTTTTACGGTGGCGGCGCTGGGCGGGGAAATACATATCCCGACGCTCGACGGCGAGGCGAAGATCAAGATTCCTCCTGAAACACAAAGCGGACAAGTGTTTCGCTTGCGGGGGAAAGGCATTAAACCCGTCCGGCAGACATCGGCTGGAGACCTCATGTGCCATGTCGTTGTCGAAACACCGGTCCGGCTTACCGACCGCCAGAAAGAACTCTTGCGCGAGCTTGAAGAGATCAACAAGCATGATGGCGACAGGCACAACCCGCGAGCCAAGTCCTTCATGGATAAGGTCAAGGACTTTTTCGCCAGCTAGGCAACGCATAAATTCTGGCTTATTTCGCGCTTGTTTCAGTTCTCGCAGGCTGCCCACATCGCTTCGACGCTATCAACGCGGTCGCTCAGATCTGCCCAATCGAACACTGCCCGCGCAGGCCAAGGCGGGCATAAGCGGCATTGCCTGTTGCCGATGTGCGCATACCGGGAACCATGAGCACAACCATCTTCCGCAACGGTTCGCTGTTAGCGCCAACGGCACTGCACGGCCAGCCGATACCGTCTATCTGCAAAGTACTGCACGGGATCCGCAGAGGGTATTAGAATCGTCTTGAAAACCAATTCGCCAGGCTGCCACGAGGCGAATGCGACAGATACCATGCACCGTAAACTTGCAGAGGAGGCACGAATGATTGCTTTGAATTGGCGCGCGGTCGGTTTCGTCTCAGTTGCCGTGTTCATGCTGCAAGCCATGCCAACAAGCTGGGCGCAGGGCGTGACGGCCGACACAATCCTGATCGGCCAGTCCGCAGCCCTGTCCGGACCGGCCGAGGAACTCGGCAAGGAAATGAAAGCAGGTGCACAGGCCTATTTTGACGTCGTGAACAAAAGCGGCGGCATCAATGGGCGAAAAATCAAACTGGTCTCACTTGACGATGGATACGAGCCCGAAAAAGCCGCCGCCAATACCAAAAAGCTGATCGATGAAGAGCGGGTCCTTGCTCTTTTCGGTTACGTCGGCACGCCGACATCCAATGCGGCGCTGCCGATATTTACAGCCGCCAAGGTTCCGTTCATTGGCGCATTTACCGGCGCACAGAGTTTGCGGGAGCCGTTCAATCGCTATGTCTTCAATGTTCGTGCGAGCTACTTCGACGAAACCGAGCAGATTGTCGGGCACCTGGTGCAGCAGGGAATCAAGGATATTGCCGTTTTCTACCAGAATGACGCCTATGGCAAGGCGGGTCTGGCAGGCGTGGAGCGTGCAATGGCCAAGCGCAACTTGAAAATCGCCGCGACCGGAACCGTTGAACGCAACACGACCGATGTCGCGGCCGCAGTTGCAACGCTTTCCAAATCAAAAACAGGCGCAATCATCATGATAAGCGCATACAAGAGCTGTGCCGCCTTTATCAAGTCGATGCGCCTTGCCGGCGCG
>CAYQKN010000007.1:20462-42599 GCA_964417885.1 uncultured Burkholderiales bacterium
TACTGGAATGTCAGTTTTGTCGGATCAAAGGCGCTCGCAAGCGAACTGGGCGATGATGGACGCGGCGTGCAGATATCGCAGGTTGTCCCTTTCCCATGGTCAGATGTGAATCCGATCGTTCGTGACTATCAGAAGCGCATCGGCGGCCCTGAGAAATACTCGTTCACCTCGCTGGAGGGCTACGTCGCGGCCAAGGTATTGGTTGAAGGGCTCAAGCGCGCGGGCAAGAATCCAACACGCGAATCACTGGTGGATGGCCTTGCCAGCATGGGCCGGATTGACCTTGGCGGCTTTGCAGTTACCTATACGCCGACCGACCACAATGGCTCGAATTTCGTCGACCTGACGATTATTTCGCGTGGCGGAACGTTCAAGCGGTAATCAGCACGTCGATTGGTACAGAATGCTGCGTCCACCTTTCCGCTGCGCCGGCCCCATCGCGGTGGCATCGCAGGCGCATATTGCGCGACAGGCATTTTCGGATCCAGAAAACAATAGAACCAACCAAGGGAGCCATTGATGTTGCAATGTTTTCGTTCCACGTTATTGCTGGTGACCGGCGCGTTCGCCATGTTGTCAGCCTTGCCTGCATTGTCTCAGTCCGCCAGTGATGTGTTCGTTGTCGGTCAGTCCGCAACGCTTTCCGGGCCGGCAGAGGAAATCGGCAAGGAAATCAAGGCGGGCGCCGAGGCTTACTTCAACGCAGTCAATCAGGCAGGCGGTATCGCCGGTCGCAAGATCAAGTTTATTTCGCTCGACGACGGCGGAGAGGCCGAAAAGGCGAAGGCGAATACTCAGAAGCTGCTCACCGACGAAAATGCCCTGGTCCTGTTCGGCTATGCCGGTGAGCACGCCATCAAGGCTGCGCTGCCGATCATTGAGAAGGCAAAAGTGCCCTTTGTTGCCGCCGCAAGTGGCGACCAGAACCTGCGTGAGCCGTTCAACCGGTATTTCTTCAACATCCGTGCCAGCTACATGGAGGAAACCGAGCGCATGGTTGACCAGTACGTACGACGCGGCGTCAACAAGATTGCCTTGTTTTACCAGAATGACCCCTATGGCCGAGCCGGACTTGCTGGTGTCGACAAGGCACTGCGCGACCGTAAATCGTCAATTCATATTTTCGGCAGTGCAGACCGGAATTCGACCAACGTCGCGTCTGCCGCCCAGTCCATCAACAAGGCTGGTTCACAGGCAGTCATCATCGCTGCTGGTGCGCGAACGGCCGCTGCGTTCATCAAGGAGATGAAGAAACTTGGCTCCACTGCGCAGTACTTCGTGCTGAGTACCGCCGGTGCCAAAACGCTGGCCGCGCAACTCGGCGACGATGGGCGCGGCGTCGCAGTCTCGCAGGTGGTGCCGCTGCCGACATCCGAGGGCGAGCCACTCGGGCGTGAGTACCTCAAGCACATTGGCGGATTGGCCAATGCCAGTTTTGCCTCGCTTGAAGGTTATATCGGCGCGCGGGTCCTGGTTGAGGGACTGAAACGCGCTGGCAAGGCGCCGACTCGCGACTCATTGGTTGATGCACTGGAGAAACTCGGCAGCCTCGACCTGGCCGGCTACAAGGTCAAGTTCGGTCCTGGCAACCATAACGGTTCCAGCCTGGTTGAGCTGACCGTTATCGGCGCGCAGGGCTTGTATCGGCGCTAGACGGTTGGTCAGCGGGGCGCCCGCATTGAACGCAAACGGCAAAAAAAGGCCCGCGCCGATCGTCCGGTGCGGGCCATACGAGTTTTCTCCTCCTCGCAATGGATTACGACGCTTGTCGGTCCTTGACCGGCGTCTTCTTCACCTCGCGCCGCAGCACCTTGCCAACATTGGTTTTCGGCAATTCATCCCAGAACTCAATGATTTTCGGCACCTTGTAACCGGTCAGGTTGGCCTTGCAATACTCCCGCACCGTTTCCTTCTTCAGCGCCGGATCTTTTCGCACGATTACCACGCGAACAACTTCGCCTGACTTTTCATCATCTGCTGAGACGGCGCAGACCTCGAGTACGCCCGGGCACATGGCAACGACATCCTCAATTTCATTTGGATAGACGTTGAAGCCCGAGACCAGAATCATGTCCTTTTTGCGGTCAACAATCTTGAAAAAGCCCTGCTCATCCATGATCCCGATATCGCCGGTCTTGAACGCGCCATCCCGTGTTGTGACCATCGCCGTTTCATCCGGTCGCTTCCAGTAGCCTTTCATCACCTGCGGGCCCTGGATGCAGATTTCGCCCGGCTGTCCGGCAGGCAGAATTTTCTCCTCGTCGTCGCGGATGGTCATGATCGTGGAGGAAATCGGCAAGCCGATGCAGCCATTGAAATTTTCGATCGTCAGCGGATTGATGCAGGCGCCGGGCGATGTCTCCGTCAGGCCATAGGCCTCGATAAGCGGCTTTCCCGTTACCTGCTTCCAGTTTTCCGCAACCACGCGCTGCACCGCCATACCACCGCCGAGCGCCAGCTTCATGCCGCTGAAATCGATTGCGCTGAAGCCAGGGTGATTGAGCAGCGAGTTGAACAACGTATTCACCCCGGTCAGCACGTTCCAGCGCCGTATCGACAGCTCCTTGATAAAGCCGTTGATGTCACGCGGATTCGGAATCAGCACATTCTCGCAGCCGTGTTTCATGAATACCAGGCTCGAACTCAGCGCAAAGATGTGATAAAGCGGGAGCGGCTGAATTACCACTTCCTTGCCATCCTCGAGGCGGCCGCCGGTCCATGCTCCAACCTGCTCCATGTTCGCCACCAGATTGCGGTGGGTAAGCATGGCCCCCTTGGACACGCCGGTCGTGCCGCCGGTGTATTGCAGAAACGCCAGATCCTCGCCAGACACCTCAGGCGCGCTGTATGCGGCGCTGGCGCCGGCAGACAATGCGGACTGGAAGGTAACTGCGCCGTCGATGTGCCACTTCGGCACCAGCTTTTTCCGGTATTTGACCATCCAGTTGACCAGCAGTGACTTGCCGAAGCCGAGCATGTCTCCCAGCTGCGTGGTCAATACATGTTCGATCCCGGTCTTACCCAGGACCTGTTGCAGGGTGTGGACAAAATTTTCGACGATGACGATCGCCTTTGCGCCGGAGTCATGCAACTGGTGTTCAAGTTCGCGCGGTGTGTAGAGCGGGTTGCAATTCACCACGATCATGCCGGCCCGCAGGATCCCGAACACCGCGACCGGATACTGGAGGATGTTGGGCATCATGACCGCGACCCGATCACCTTTTTGCAGTTTCAGCACGGACTGCAGGTATGCCGCAAAGGCAAGCGACAGCCGGTCAAGTTCGGCATAGCTGATTGTCTTGCCCATGCAGGTGAACGCGGGCAAGCTCCCGAATCTTTCGCATGCCCGATTAAACACATCCGTGATTGATGAAAAGCTGTCCGGATTGATGTCCGCGGGGACGCCCGGTGGATAGGATTTCAACCAGATTCGCTCGACTGCTGAACTCAAATCATTCTCCTGAAGGTGCGCCGAATTCTATTTGGGCGAGTTAGCCTGACGCATCTTAGCGTATGGACAAATAATCCTAAAAACCCGCCAGTTAGTTACTTCGGCTGGCCCTCGCAGGCGCCGCCGATCGTCACCCGCGGCAGTTAGTGTGAATACTCTAATAAAGACGCCTACAGTGCATACATCCGGTGCCCGGTCATCTGGCGTCGAAGCCAATCAGTTCAGACCCCAAAACACCGAAATCCACCAATCGAAGGAGCAAACAGCGATGGCCACCCGTCTCAAGAAAACCGCCAAATCCTCAAAAGTTTCCAGCTCATCCCATAGCGCCAGCGACCTCGCCGGCAAGTTGGGGGCCATTGCCTCAAGCCTTGGTGATCAACCGTCTGCCAAACAAGTAATGGAGTCCGCACAGCAAATCTGGCTCGCCGGCTTGGGCGCCTTTTCCAAAGCACAGAACGAAGGCAAGAAAGTCTTCGATACGCTGGTCAAGCAAGGCGAACAGATCGAGCAACGCACCCGCCATGTCGCAGAAGCGACCATTGAAACCGCGCGCGAACAAGCGAACAAGACCCTGGAACTCGCATCAGGCAAATTTGACAAGCTCGAGCAAGTATTCGAAAACCGCGTACACAGCTCGCTGAACCGCCTCGGTGTCCTGACCAGCAAGGATGTCGAAGCGCTGTCCAAGCAGGTTGCCGAATTGTCTGAAGCCGTTCGTGCCTTGCTTGCCCAGGAAAAACGCAGCGTCGCCCGCCCTGCCGCCAAAAAGCCGGTCGCGAAGAAACCTGCCGGCAAGAAGCCTGTCGCTAAAAAGCCGGCAGCCAAAGTTGCCAGCAAACGCAAATAAAGTATCCGTCGAGCCCGGCTAAGCCGGGTCGGCTTCACGTCTCCTCCTCGTCCTGACAACAGGACGCTTCGCCCTGGAATCGCAAGATTCCGGGGCTATTTTTTTGCCCAGTTGTTGTGACGATCAGGTTGAGCAGGCAAGGTCCCGGCAATCAGCCGGGAACCCGGACAATCCGTGTCGGCTGCCCGGCCGCCCTTTTCCTGTGCCCTGCCCGCCCGACAAGCCGCCTAGTCGCGCAGCACACGCTCGACCAGCTTGATGTAAGCCTTCATGGCGTCGTCGTTGGACATGCCCTTGAGTTTTGCCCAGGCATCATATTTTGCGCGACCGACAAAATCGGTAAAGCCCGGCTTGTCGCCAGCGACATCGCCTTCCGTGCTTTGCTTGAAATGGGCATATAGCCGCAATTTCATGTCATTGCCGGGGTCGCTGGCCGCCTTGGTTACGTCTTTCGTGGCCTTTTCGAATTGTTTTTTCAGGTCGGACATTTAATTTCTCCTCCAAAGTACTGCGAAATATAGGTTTTAAGGGCTTTCCACGCGATAAAACTAAGGCTAAAGTAACTCTAACGGAATCGTCTCCCCCCCGCAATTTCCGGGGTTGGAAACGCGTTTCGGCGCACGGAGGGCTGCCTGCTGCAGGAAATACGTACCTCTGCAGGGCAGCAAGAAAAAAACCGAAGACCAAAAAGCCCGGACACCCGACATGGCAACCATCCCTCGCATCCCTGGCATTCCGCTGCTTGATCGCGAACGCATGTCCGGCGTGGATACCGCCTGGTTGCGCATGGAGCATCCAACCAACCTGATGATGATCGTCGGCATCATGGTGTTCAGGGAAAAGCTGGACTTCAAGAAACTGCAGGCGACGATTGAGCAGAGGTTTCTTGCCTACCCGCGTTTCAAACAGAAAGCCGTGCAGGACCCGACCGGCGCCTGGTGGGAAGACGACAAGCAGTTTGATATCCGGCATCACATCAAGAAGTCGCGCCTGCCCGGGAAAGCCGGCAAGAAGGAATTGCAGGACTACGTGAGCAAGATGGCCAGCGAGGGGCTCGACTTCACCAAGCCGCTCTGGCAGTTTCACCTGGTCGAAAATTACAGGGGCGGCGGTTGCGCGTTGCTGACCCGCATCCATCATTGCTATGCCGATGGCATCGCCCTGATCAGCGTCATGTTATCCATGACTGCTGACAATGCCGAAACCAGCCTGACAAAACCGAAGCCAAAGGAAAAACATACCAAGGGCAACAACAGCGAGGAAATGCACTTCTGGACCAGCGTCACGAAGCCAATGGCCAGCGTCTGGTCAGGCGCGATGAAGTTGACGCGCGGCTTGGTCGAACAGGGTCTGGAGATCGCCAAAGATCCGTCGACGATGCGGGAATTTGCCTCCAAGGGCATGGAACTTGCCGATGAACTGCGCAAGATTGCGATGATGGAGCCCGATTCGCCGACCCGATTCAAGGGAATGCTCAGCCGCAGCAAGCGTGTAGCCTGGTGCGACCCGCTGCCGCTGGGTGAAGTGAAAGTGATCGGCAAGGCGCTGCGCTGTTCGATCAATGATGTGCTGCTGGCAACGGCGGCGGGCGCATTGCGCGACTACATGGAGCGCAAGGGCGACAAGACCGAAGGTGTCGAATTGCGTGCCGTGGTGCCGGTAAACCTGCGCCCGATCGACAAGGCTGGGGACCTGGGCAATCAGTTTGGACTGGTATTTGTCGACCTGCCGATCGGCGTCGAAAACCCGATCGAGCGCATGCTGAAAGTGCGTGAACGCATGAGGGAACTGAAAGGCTCCTCGCAACCAATCGTCGCCTTCGTACTGCTTTCCGCCGTGGGCATGGGCCCGAAGATCCTGCAGGACCAGATCAGCGCGCTGATCGGCCGCAATGCGTCGGCCGTCATGACCAATGTTCCCGGCCCGCAAAAGCCGCTCTTTTTCGCCGGCCGCGAGATTGACGAGATCGATTTCTGGGTACCGCAGTCTGGCGGTATCGGCATGGGCGTCTCCATTCTGACTTACAACGGCAAGGTGCAATTTGGCCTGATCGCCGACGCGCGCCTGGTTCCTGACCCGGAAAACGTCATCAACAAATTCGGCGACGAATTTGAAAAGCTGGTGATGCAGACCCTGATGGGCCCGTATGGGCCGGAGTTCGAGGCCGAGCTGGAACAAGCGTTCGGCGGCGACAGCGGTGCTGAATCTGCTGCGCCAAAGAAAACCCTCAAGCGACTGCGCAAATAGTTGACGCGTCGCGTGGCTGCAAAACGCATTGCTGCGATTGCCGGTTCCACCGGTCTGATCGGTCGTCACCTCGTCGAGCAATTGCTCGATTCGACTCGCTACACCGACGTGCATGCCATCGGCCGCCGCCCGCCTCCCGTTGTTCACAGGAAACTCCACCTCATCGCCAGCGACCTGAGGACGATTCCGCCGCTACCCGCCATCGACGACGCCTTCTGCTGCCTGGGCACCACCATCAAGAAGGCGGGCTCGCAAGCGGCTTTCCGCGCGGTCGATTTCGATATGGTGCTCCATTTCGCCAAGGCTGCGAA
Organism: uncultured Burkholderiales bacterium; assembly: GCA_964417885.1. Lineage (GTDB taxonomy): Bacteria > Pseudomonadota > Gammaproteobacteria > Burkholderiales > Usitatibacteraceae > UKL13-2. The sequence goes on from CAYQKN010000007.1 coordinate 27,322, forward strand.
AAGTGCTGGCGCCACGCGATTTCTGGTCGTCAGCGCGCTGGGTGCCAATGCCAAATCGTCTGTTTTCTACAACCGGGTCAAAGGCGAAATGGAACAGGCCCTGCAGGACCTGGACTTCAAATCGCTGACCATCTTCCGTCCATCGCTCCTGGTGGGCGAGCGCGCGGAGGGGCGGATGGGCGAGCGTGTGGGCATAGCGGTATTTTCGGCGTTGGTGCCGTTGATGATTGGGCCGGCGAGGAAGGCACGGCCGGTTGAGGCGAAGGTGGTGGCGCGGGCGATGCTTTTGGCGGCGACTCGCCATGCGTCAGGAGTAACGCGAATTGAGTCGGATGAGATCGCTGGATTGACTGGCTGATCAAGGGTCCGGACAAAATCCGGCACGGCAAGATTGGCAGGTCAAACGATGTTGCCTAGAGGGGGTCACCAGCACTGATGCGGTTCTCCGGGCATAAATGACCGGGGAAGTTTACCAGTGCTTGAGTTTGCCCGCTTGGCCAAGTGCCCAGAATTGCTGCGACTACCCCGCCACCGCTGCCACAATATCAATCTCAATCAAGAATCCGCTCTTGAATTTGTTCACGGGAATGATTGACCGCGCAGGCTTGTGCTCGCCAAAGAACTCTGCGAAAGCGCCATTGACCGAGCCCCAGTCGGTGATGTCGGAAACATAGATCGTGGTGCGAAGCACGGACTCGCGATTCGAGCCGGCCGCCTTCAGGATGCTCTCGGCGTTCAGCAGGCACTGCGTGGTCTGCGCGGCGATCCCTTCCGGTGCATAGTCGGCCGGTTTGCCCGGCACCCGCGCGAGCTGGCCCGAGACATAGACGGTGCCATTGTGGATGACGGCGGGCGAATAATGACCTGCGGGCGGCACGCCGCCGGGAACATCGTCAGGGGTGAGTCGTTTCAGGATTGCCATGGAAGTTTGTCCAGATCTACATTGCCGCCGGTGAGAATGATGCCGACGCGCTTGCCTTTGTAGCCATAGGCGTCGAGATTGCCTTCGAGTATCGACCCCAGCGGCGGACAGCATGAGGTCTCGCAGACGATCTTCAATAATTCCCAGGTCATGCGCATGGCGCGAATGACGTTTTCCTCCGAGGCCAGCGCAATGCCATCGACGTTCTGCCGGATCATGGGAAATGTCTTGTCGCCAAGACCCGTGCGCAGGCCGTCGCAAATGGTGTTCGGCACGGCATCGGTGACGCGCACGCCGCCGTAGTAAGAACGAAAGCCATCGTCCGCGCCGGCAGGTTCGCCGCCAATGACCTTGATGCCCGGCTTGATACCCTTTGCGGCCACCGCCGTACCCGACAGCAAGCCGCCGCCGCCCAGCGGCGACATGACGATGTCGAGGTCCGGCACATCCTCCAGCAACTCCAGCGCTGCCGTGCCCTGGCCGTTCATCACGCGGAAGTCGTTGAACGGGTGCACCAGTTCAAGATCCTGCTCGGCGATCAGTTTCTCCACCGCGGCTTCGCGCGCAGCGACATTGGGCTCGCAGTACACGATGGTTGCGCCATAGGCTTCGATGGCAAATTTTTTCGGCCGGGGCGCGTTGTTCGGCACCACGATGGTCGCCTTGATGCCTCGCAGCCCGGCGGCCCAGGCCAGCGCGGCGCCATGATTCCCGGAAGAATGGGTGATCACGCCGCGCCTGGCCTGCTCATCGGTCAGCGACATGACGGCGTTGCAGGCGCCGCGGGCCTTGAACGCGCCGACCTTCTGCAGATTTTCGCACTTGAAAAAAATCTCCGCGCCGAGCTGCCGATTGAGGATGCTGCTCTTGAGCACCGGTGTCCGGTGGATGTGCGGCTGGATGCGCGCATGCGCCGCACGGATGGTGGCCAGGGTCAGTTCCGACAATTTCTGTCCTTCGTCATATGAAACGTGGGTATGGGTGAGACGTGGTCGAGATGACTTGCGTGATTAATCTTCCAGTTCGTTTCTTGCCATCTCGATATCCAGCACTTCCATCGCGTCGCGCCCTTTCATCCCGGCGGCTTTCTCATATAGCTTGACGGCCTTGTCTTCCTGCTTGTCGCCGAACAGCATCAGCAAACCGTTTGCGTACTCGATATGCGCGATCGGTGAAGACGGGTTCAGCTTGATCGCCTTTTCATAGTGTTCGACGGCGAGATCCTTGCTGGCGCCATAGGTGAGTTTGCCGACCATGCCGCCCACCTTGTCGATGATCTCGGCGTGGTAGGCACCCAGCGCGGTATGTGCGTCCGCGTGCTTCGGGTCGAGCTTGAGTGTCGCCTCCAGCGCGGCCTTGATCCGGCCGCCGTAGCCCTCCTTCAATGCTTTCAACACCGAGATACTCTGGCTGTAGCGACCCGCCGCGTAGGCGTACTGGTAATGGCCGTTGGGATTTTTCGGCGCGGATTTGATCAGTGCAGAAGCCATCGCCATGGCGTCCTGATACAGCTTCACCTGGGCCGCTTCCTTCTTCTCGATGTGTGTCGCATAAATGGCCGTCGCCTTGATCGCAACCGTGTTGCCGGCGCCCAACGCTGCCGCCTCGGCAAAGTTGCCGGCATGAAACTGTCGCCAGGCATCCTGCAGCCCTGCGTCTTTGGGCAGCGGCTCGCCGTCGCCCTTGTGCAGGGCATCCCATATCTTTTTCAGCGCATCACCGGCATAGGTGATCGCTTTCTGGTCGTGGGGATATTTGCTCCATTTGGCCATGCTGTTTCTCCTCCCGGTTACTCGCTGTAATTTGCCATCAAATGCTCCAGGTGCTTGCCTGCCGGCCCGTGCAGAAACGGCTTCACCAGCGACATGACCTGATAAACGCCGCGGGAAAAATGACGCTCCGGGTCGGGCTCGGCCGCGAACTTGCCGGCCGGTCTGGCACGAAGATGTTCGAAATTCAACCAGTAGGTGGCCACCACCAGCACGTTGTCTGCCAGAGCGCGAACCTCGTCCTCGCTTGCGCGCATCGCGCCGGCCGCCACCAGCGCATCGCACAGTGCCATCACGGCGTCGCGCTTGTGGCCAATGATGATATTGAAATGCGACCGCAGCCTGGCATCACGCATCACCAGGTCATCTAGATTGCGATAGAGAAACCGGTATTGCCAGATGCGCTCGAACATGAGGTGCAGGTAGAGCCACATGTCCTCCATGGCGCTGGCCGCGTCGCCGATCTCTCCCGGCCCGACATCGATTGCCTTTTCGAATTCGCCGAACAGATGCTGGATGATTTCATCCTTGTTGCGGAAGTGATAGTAAAGATTGCCGGGGCTGATGTTGAGTTCATCGGCGATGTGCCCGGTGGTGACATTGCTCTCGCCGTTAGCGTTGAACAGGTCGAGCGAAACCCGCAGGATGCGCTCCCGGGTGCGCGCGGAGCGGGACGGTGGGGGCGTGGCGGCGTTAGCGGTCGACATGGCGCCCATGATACGACGGGAATGCGCACCGGTTTATCCGATGCATACCGCGCACCCGTTGCCGCATCAGGCGTTCACAGAGGGTGCCGGCCGCGACAGAGCGGCGCAATGGGTTGCTTTCGCCTGGCCCGTGCGATCGGTCAGGCGTGGCGCCGCTTCACCCACTGCTCAAGGTCGATGACCACGTCCGCCAGGTCGATCGTCGCGTCATTGAGCCTCTGGTGACGTGTTGGCTGGTGGGCCTTGAACACGCGGCTGTCCAGGGTGCGCTTTTCATCTTTTAGCGCGCCAATATCGAGCGTGATGCCAAACTTTGCAAATACCGGTTCCAGCTCAAACTGGCGCTTGAGCAGATCCGCCCGTGTCCGCTGATAGGCATGCTCACACACGCGCTTGCGCGATGCGTAGCTGAACAGATTGGTAAAGAACATCTCCGGGTCATCGGCACCCGGCTCGAACAGGACGATGCTGGCGCTCTTGTACTTGGCCGCATATTTTTCCAGGCCGGCATGCATGCGCGAGTGAATCAGTGTGCGGAAGGTCTGCGAAAGCACCACCGGCAAGCCACCCTCGATCAGTTTTTCCATGTCGACCTTGCTGCGATGACCGGCGCGCCGGTTGGCCGCGTCCGCGTCGTACGGCACCAGCGGATTGATCCCGATAACCAGTTCCGCCCCGTCTTCCAGCGCCAGGGAAGCGTTGAGCGTTTTCTTCAGCGCGCCATCTACGTAATAGTGGCCGTCAATTTCGACCGGTGGAAAGAGGCCGGGCAACGCCGCCGACGCTTGCACCGCTTTCGAGATCGGCACGTGTTCCTGTCCGGGCCCACCGAAGGTCACCGCCTTGCCCGTATCCAGGTCCACCGCGACCGAGTACAGGGTATGTTTGAGCCGGCGGAAGTCATTGGTCCGGCCCGGCTGGTTGAAAATCGCATCCAGATAGCGCGCAATGCCTTCGTTATCGAACAAGCCGGCCGGGATGGCGCGCGCCAGCGGAGCAAAGGCCTCCATGGTGGTGCGACGGAACGGGCTCGCCACGCGCCGCACCAGGCCCTTCATCGCCAGGCCGGGCAGGCTTTTCAGCCTGCGGCCATATTCTTTCAGTGCCGGCTTCAGGAACAACTCGGGCTTCAGGTCGCCGTGGCGGGCGCCACGGGCGTCGTTGTCGATGAACAGGCGATAAATTTCGGTCGGCGTCAGCTGGTTTGCGAGGCCGGCGGTCAGAAATGAACCGGCGGAGACGCCGACATAAATATCCATGTCATTGAGGTCAAGGCCGACCAGCGCTTCGTCCAGCGCCATCAGGACGCCAATTTCATACATCGCGCCCAGCGGCCCGCCGCCGGCCATGGCCAGCGCGATTTTCGGTCTTGCCGCAACCTTGCGTGACGGCGGCGTCTTCTGCAGCGGCTTGCTGCGGGTGGGTCCGGCGGACGGCTTGATCAGTCTGGCCACATTGCCTCCTGGTACGCGGAACTTCGGTTTATCTGCTGCTGAGCCGTCTGTGCGGCGCTGGTCGAAAAAATGGGGAACATCTTGCCGACATTCCCCATTCTATCCAACGATTCGGTCACGATTCGTGACCTTGCTCAATCGGGCCCGATTCTTCAGGCCCGGACACCGCGGCGGTTCAACTGCTGCAATGCCTTTTGCAGCTCGGTCATGCGCGCCTGCAACTCGCGCACGTTCTGCGCCGACGGGATGCCGAAGGTATTCAGGGTCTTGGCAACGCGGGCCTCGAAAACATGCTCGAGACGGGTAATGCCTTCCATCGCGTTGGCGCTGGTGGCGTTGACGCCGCCCTTCAGGTTTTTCTTGATCGATTTTTCCGACTTGACGGCAAATGCCTTCACTTCTTTCGCCACTTCGCGCGCCTTTGCCTCGGCGGCGGCCTGGACGCCGGACTGGATCTTCTGGCCTTCCTTGACGAACAGGTTGGCCTTCTTTGCCAGGGTCTGTGCGGCTTCGGTGGTGAGATCAGACAGACGTTCGGTTTCGCGGGCAATCATGCCGTACACCTTCATCGCCTCGCCCTGGGCGCGTTCGGCCGCGCCGAGTCCGGCCAGCACGACTTTGTGGGCCACGCCGGCATTGCTGGCGGGTTTGGCTGGACGGGCCGCGGTTTTCCTTGCGGCGGGTTTTCTTGCTGCCGGTTTTTTGACGGTTTTACGGGTAGCCATGTTGTTTGCTCCTGGGTAATGGGTTTGACGGCTTGGCGGTTTGGGTTGCCTTGAAGTCTAGGGTGATCGATTAGAGGATTCACACTAATCCCTTGAACGGACAGAAGCCGCCGGATGGCAGCCGCCAGCCGGTTGCGCAGCGCAGCATCTGACCCGCACGTCAGAAATCACCGCCCACCAGCCCCGCCGGCACAGAAAGCCCAGTGTATGATTTCGCCAGCGAACCGATTCCATTCATCGGCAGACAAAAAACGTTCATCTGGAGGAAACACCACCATGACTTACTTCGTCACTGGCGCAACCGGCTTTATCGGCAAATTCCTGGTCAAGAACCTGTTGAAACGCAGCGGTACGATTTACGTGCTGGTTCGCAAGAATTCGGTGAAAAAACTCGAGGCGCTATATCCCTGGTGGGGACTGGACGAAAAGCAGAAACGCATCGTGCCGGTACTCGGCGACCTGGCCAAGCCGAAACTGGGCCTGGCGCCAGCGGACATCAGCAAACTCAAGGGCAAGGTTTCCCACCTGTTTCACCTTGCAGCCGTCTACGACATGTCCGCTGATGCCGAGAGCCAGCGCGTGGCCAATATCGACGGCACCCGCAACACGGTCGAACTGGCCGAAGCCATCAAGGCCGGCTGTTTCCATCACACCAGTTCCATTGCCGCGGCCGGCCTCTATGACGGCACCTTCCGCGAAGACATGTTCGAGGAAGCCGAGGAACTCGATCACCCCTACTTCCGCACCAAACATGATTCGGAAGCCATCGTCCGCAACGAATGCAAGGTGCCGTGGCGCGTCTACCGGCCCGGGATGGTGGTCGGCCACTCCCAGACCGGCGAGATCGACAAGATCGACGGCCCGTACTATTTCTTCAAGTTGATCCAGAAGATGCGCAACGCCCTGCCCTCCTGGGTGCCGACGGTCGGCATCGAAGGCGGCCGCATCAACGTCATCCCGGTCGATTACGTCGTCGATGCGATGGATTTCATTGCCCACAAGAAAGGGCTGGACGGCGGCTGTTTCCACCTGACCGACCCGGAACCGATGCGTATCGGCGAGATTCTGAACATGTTTGCCAAGGCCGCGCATGCCCCGCAAATGACCATGCGTCTCAACGCCAAGATGTTCAGCTTCATCCCCAGCTATGTACTGCAGGGCATGATGCAGGTGGCCCCGGTGCGCCGGGCGCGCAACCAGATTCTTGCCGATCTGGGCATCCCGAAGGACGTGTTTACCTTTATCAACTACCCGACCAAGTTCGACAATCGCGACACCGTCAAGGCGCTCAAGGGTTCCGGCATCACGCTGCCCAGGCTCGATACGTATGCCTGGCGGTTGTGGGATTACTGGGAGCGTCACCTCGACCCGGACCTGTTCATCGACCGCTCGCTCGAGGGCAAGGTCAAGGGCAAGGTGGTGGTGGTCACCGGTGGCACCTCGGGCATCGGCGAAGCCACCGCGATCAAGCTGGCGTCGGCTGGCGCCAAGGTCGCCATCGTCGCACGCGACCCGGAAAAAGCGCAGCTCACCCTGGCAAAAATCAAGGAAGCCGGCGGCACCGCCAAGTTCTATTCCTGCGACCTGTCCGACCTCGCCAGTTGCGACAAACTGGTCGCCAGCGTGCTGAAGGATTTCGGTACCTGCCATTTCCTGGTCAACAACGCCGGCCGTTCGATTCGCCGCGGCATCGCCAACAGTTTTGACCGCTTTCACGACTTCGAGCGCACCATGTCGCTCAATTACTTCGGCAGCCTGCGCCTGATCATGGGTTTCCTGCCGGCGATGATGAAGCAAAGCGCCGGGCAGATCATCAACATCTCCTCGATCGGCGTGCTGACCCAGGCACCGCGGTTCAGCGCCTATGTCGCCTCCAAGGCCGCGCTGGACGCCTTCTCCGGTTGCGCCGCGTCCGAGTTCGTCGACAACCACATCCACTTCACCACCATCAACATGCCGCTGGTGCGCACGCCGATGATCGCGCCAACCAAGATGTACAACAGCGTCCCCACCCTGTCACCCGAGCAGGCAGCCGACCTGGTGGTGGAAGCGATCGTCTACAAGCCTGTCCGCATCGCCACCCGCCTCGGCATTGCCGGCGCCATGCTGCATGCGGTATCGCCAAAACTCACCCAGATCATCCTGAACGCCGCTTTCCGCATGTTCCCGGACTCTGGCGCTGCGCAAGGCAAGAAGGGCGACGTGGCGAAGGAAGTCGAGATGACACCGGAAGCGATGGCGTTTGCGCAGATCACGCAAGGGATTCACTGGTAACGACGCGAGGCCTAAGAGGAGGGGCCCCGCTCGCGGGGATCCGATAGGCCGAGTCGGCGTAAGCGCGCAACAGGAGAATATTTAAACTGCGACACGGTTGATGGCAGCGCGCAACTTATGAAGATGAGAAAAGCTGCCGCGCACATGTCCGCAAACAAACCGAAAGCAAAAATTGCTCCCGCGCTATCGTGGCAGACGGGGGTGCTTTGCGTTGCCGCGTTGACGACATTGGTTTGGAGTCCGGGTTGGATTCCCGCCGCCGCGTTGTTTGGTGCATTGATGCTGGAGTTTTTTCCCGACAGCACAGATGACGAGAAAGACAACTCCTCGGCCTTCGACATGTTCGCTATTGGTATTGCTTTCTTCGTGATTGAACTCGCTGTTTGGGCACTGCAGTACCGCCAGGAAATACACTTTCGCAATGTAATTTTTCCTGGTGAGGACGCACCTTACGATCTTCGCGGCGTATTTTTCGGCTGGCTGCTACTCTTTTCGTCGCTAGCCCGCAAACTCCGCAACCTGTTCAATGGAGATCCAAAACTGGATGATTAAGCCATGACAAAACTAAAACCCGGCGACCCCGCCCCCGACTTCACCGGCAAACTCACTGACGGCACTACCGTCAGCCTCAAAGACTACCGCGGCAAGAAGCTCATCATGTACTTCTACCCGATGGACGACACACCCGGCTGTACCGCGCAGGCCTGTTCGCTGCGCGATGCGAACAGGGACATTGCCAAGAAAGGCGCGGCGATTCTCGGTGTCTCGACGCAGGATTCAGCCTCGCACCAGAAATTCACCGACAAGTACAAGCTCAACTTTCCGCTGTTGGCGGACACGGATCGCGCGGTCGGCAAGGCCTATGGCACCATCGGCGGCGGCGGATTGCTGTCGGCCGCCAAGGCGATTGTCGGCATGGCCGACCGGGTGACGTTCGTGATCGATGAAAACGGCCGCATCGCACATGTGATCGATTCGCCGAACACCAGGAACCACGCCGAGGAAGTGCTAGCACTGCTCTGAAACCGCAGCCTCGGCTTGGCAGCCTGAAGCGCCGACTTCAATCATCAAACTCCAGCACTGGCGCGCCTTTCCAGCCATTTTCACCCCGCAAGCCGCGCCAGTGCTGGAGTTTATCTTTCCGGCACGGGATGGCGAATGGCCGCAATCACGCGAATCGCCACGCTGGCCGAAAACAGCAGGCCGACATGCCCGACCGCTGACACCGGCACATTCTCAGCCCACGCCAGTGCGCTGGTTTCCGGTGGGTACACCAGATCGTCGTTGACGGTATAGATCGACAGGGTCGCCACGGTCGGTGGATTCGCTGCCTCTTTCTGCTCCAGTGCCCGCAGCCACGGACCGCCTTCGCGCATCTGCTGCGCGCATTCGAACAATCCCAGTCGTGCCAGCCGGGTTCCCTGGTGCGGTGAGCCCAGCGTGATGAACTTGTGAATATTGCCGCTGCCGCGTCGCGCCATGTAGGCGCGGGTGATCAGGCCGCCCATGCTGTGGGCGACGACGACAATTTTCTCCGCACCCGTCGCCCGGCAAATTTCATCGATGCGGCGGGAAAGCTGATCGGCCATTTCGTCGATCGAGGTGGTGGGCGGACCCAGGGTGACGGCATATACCGGGCCCAGCCTTTCCGCGACCAGTCGCGCACGAAATTTCAGCCACATGCCCCGGTTGGAGAAAAAGCCATGTACCAGCACAATCGGCGGCCCGGCGGTGCCGCCGGCGGGCTCCGCGCCCATCGCCCACCGCGCGAACGGCTGGCTCCAGTTGAAACTGACCGCACGCGCCGAGAGCTCGCTAGCCAGTGCCGCGAGGCTGTTGCCCAGCGGCAGCGATCGCTTGTCGAACCACCGATAGCCGGCCGCGACGATATAGCTGGTCATCGCATGTGACAGTCGCCACAACAAAGCCAGCAGCACGATTAACGCGGCGATCTGCCCGGCCGGCACGCCGAGCGCCGTCAGCCAGATGGCAAGGCCGGCGTAGATCGCGACCTCCATCAGCAGCAGCAACAGGATGACTGCACTCACCATGCGAGCGGATTCCACCATTTCAGCAGCCACAGCATGGCCATGCCGACCGCCATGGTGCCGAACACGCTGCGAGTCTTCAGCGCGAACGCCATCGCCACCACCGCCGCGGCGATCCGGTACAGGTTGAACATTTCGCCCGGCGGCGCATCGCGAAACAGCACATCGGGCGCCACCAGCGCCGGCAGCACCGCCGCCGCCACGTACTTGAGACTCTCCAGCAGCCACGCCGGCACCCGGGTATGCGGCGGCATGACAATGAACGACGCCCGCACGCCAAGCGTCACCGCACCGGCGCCGAGCACGATCAGCCAGCCGTACCAGTCATTCATGATTCTGACGCCGACTGCGTGCGGGCGAGGCGCTCGGTCCAGAGACCGACGATGACGCCGGTGGCGGCGCCGGCGATCAGGCCCAGCTTCAACGGAAAGGACGCGCAGAATGCCGCCGCGGTCGACGCCGCAATAGCGGCTGCCCAGTGGCTGCGGGTGGTCATCGCCGGCAGCACCAGCGACAGGAACACCAGCGGGATGGCAAAGTCGAGCGACCACTTTGCCGGTACCAGCGTCCCGGCGGTGATGCCGACCGCCATGCTCAGCTGCCATACCCACCACATGGTGCTGGTGGCGCCGAAGTAGTACGCATCGATGCGCTTCGGCACCTGGTGCCGGTCGAACTTGGTGGTGATGAGGGCAAACGCATGATCGGTCAGCAGATACGAGAACAACCATTTGCGGCCGGTCGGCGTATGGCGAAAGTACGGTGCCATCGCCGCGCTGTACATCATCATCCGCAAATTGACGATCAGTACCGTCAGCACCACGATGCCGCCCGGCGCGCTCTGCGCCATCAATGAAATTGCCGCCAGTTGCGCGGCCCCGGCGAAGACGATTACCGACATCGCCATCGCCAGCCACGGATCGACACCAGCCGCCACGGCTGCGGCACCGGTAATCATGCCGAACGGTATGTTGCCGAGGATGCCGGGGGCCTGGTCGCGTAAACCGGCAAGATATGCGGTGCGGGTGGTGTTCATCCGGGGGGAAGGGTTGGGCGTGAACTGCGACGTCAGCAAACCGCAGCAGTGCGCAGATTTTACCTGCAGGCCGCGGCAGTTTGGCCGTTCGCCATGCGAAAATGCGTCGCATGATCCTGTACGCACTGACTATTTTCGTTTCCGCGTTCCTGTTATTCCTGATTCAGCCGGTCATCGCCAAACAGATCCTGCCATGGTTCGGCGGTTCGGCGGCGGTGTGGACCACCTGCCTGGTATTTTTCCAGTGCACCCTGCTCGCGGGCTACTTCTACTCCGATTTCACCACCCGCCACCTGACCGCCAGGCGGCAGGCGATGCTGCATGTCGGCCTGATCGTACTCGCGCTGGTACTGCTGCCGATCATTCCGGATGCATCCTGGAAACCGATGGGGGATGAGCAGCCGAGCCTGCGCATCCTGCTGCTGCTGACCGCGACCATCGGCCTGCCCTACTTCCTGCTGTCCACCACCAGCCCGCTGGTTCAGGCCTGGTTTGCCCGCAGCTTTCCGGACGCGAGCCCGTACCGGCTGTTCGCCCTGTCCAACCTCGCCTCGATGCTGGCGCTTCTGGGCTATCCGTTCGTCTTTGAGCCGCTGATCAGCACCCGGCAGCAGGCCATCGGCTGGTCGATTGGCTTCGGATTGTTCGCGCTGCTGATCACGGCACTGGCCTGGTACGCCATGCATGGTGCCGCCGAAGAAGCCCGCGCCAGCGCGGATCGCGGGCCGGACACCGCGGCGGCCGAGGCACCGGCGGCGCCCGGAACCAGCGACAAGCTGATCTGGATTGCGCTATCCGGCTTGGGTTCGATGCTGTTGCTGTCCATTTCAAATCACCTGACGCAGAACATCTCGTCGATTCCGCTCCTGTGGGTGGTGCCGCTGGTGTTGTACCTGATCACCTTCATCCTGTGTTTCGACGGCAAGGGCTGGTACCAGCGCACGTTGTTTGTGCCCATGCTGGGCGCGATGATCATTGCCATGGCCTGGACGCTGGCCGACAAGGAAATGCACTTCATGCTGTATTGGCAGATCGGCCTGTTCCTGGCCGGGCTGTTCGTTGCCTGCATGTTCTGCCATGGCGAACTGGTGGCGCGCAAGCCACACCCGCTGCACCTGACCACGTTCTACCTGATGGTGTCGGTTGGCGGCGCCATCGGCTCGCTGCTGGTGGGTGTGGCCGCCCCTCTGCTGCTGCCTGCCTACTATGAACTGGAGATCGCCATCGTGCTGCTGGCGCTGCTGGCCACCGGCCTGCTGTGGCGCAAGTTCCACATTGGCTTCGTCGGCATTGGCGCCATGATCACCGTTTTCGCCGCCAGTTCGGCGGTCTACACGGTCAAGCAGTTCCGCGAAGACGTGGTGGTGATGTCGCGCAACTTCTACGGCACGCTGCGGGTCAAGGAATACAACCCGCCGGATGTCCAGTACCGCAAGCGCTCGCTGGTGCACGGCGCCATCCTGCACGGCGACCAGTACCTCGACCCGCCGTACAACCGCTCCGCCACCACCTATTACAAAGCCAAGTCCGGCATCGGCCGCATCCTGCTGCTGAAGGAAAAACTCAACCCGGACGTGCCGCGCAAGGTCGGCATCATCGGCCTCGGCACCGGCACCATCGCCACCTACGGCAACAAGGGCGACACCTTCCGTTTCTACGACATCAATCCGGAAGTGGTCACTGTCGCGCGGCGCGATTTCACCTACCTCAAGGACACCGAAGCGACCATCGAGATTTCGCTCGGCGATGCCCGGCTGAACCTGGAGCGCGAACCGCCGCAGCAGTTTGACGTGCTGGCAATCGACGCCTTTTCCAGCGATTCGATCCCGGTCCACCTGATTACCGTGGAGGCGCTAGCCATCTACCAGCAGCACATGAAAGCCGACGGCGTGATCGCGTTTCACGTCTCGAACCGCTTTCTCGACCTGAAGCCGGTGGTGCAGATGATCGCCGAAAAGCGCGGACTGGAGGTTGCCTGGGTGCGCGACACCTACGACGACGGGTCCACCACCAGCGACTGGGTGCTGCTGACCAAGGCCAAGAACCTGCTGCTGAAGCCGGATATCCTCGAAGGCACCTACATCATCCCGCCCGAACCGGGATGGCGGCTGTGGACCGATGATTTCAACAACCTGCTGCAGGTCATGAAGTGAGCCATGTCGTCGTGCTTGGCGCCGGCATCATCGGCATCACCACCGCCTACTACCTGAACAAGGCCGGCCACCAGGTCACGGTCATCGAGCGCAACCCGCAGGCCGGGCTGGAAACCAGCTACGCCAACGGCGGGCAGCTCTCTTACAGTTACGTCGCGCCGCTGGCCGGGCCGGGCGTGGTGCCGAAAATCCCGCCGTGGCTGTTGCGGGCGGATTCGCCGCTTCGCTTCTATCCGAAATTCGATGTTGACCAATGGCGCTGGTGCATCGCCTTTCTGCGCGCCTGCAATCGCCCGCAGGCGGAAATTTCCACCGTGCACCTGTTGCGCCTGGCCTATTACAGCCGGCAACTGATCCACGATATTGTCGCCAGCGAACCGGTCCGCTTCGACTACCGGCGCAATGGCAAGCTGGTGATTTTTTCCGACCACGAGTCGTTCGATGGCGCGAAACGGACTCTCGATTTTCAGCGCGCGTTTGGCAGCGAGCAGCATGCACTCGACCCCGACCAATGCCTCGAACTCGAGCCCGCGCTGCAACATATCCGCCAGCGCGTTACCGGCGGCATTCATACGCCCTCGGAAGATGCCGGCGATTGCCACGACTTCTGTATCGGCATGGAAGCCTTGCTGAAGGACCGCGGGGTCGATTTCCGGGTGTCGGAAACGGTGCAGCGATTCCGCGTCGATGGCATGGACGGCCGCCGCGCGATTCGCGCCGTGCATACCGACCGCGGCGAAGTGAGCGGCGATGCGTTCGTGCTGGCGATGGGTGCCGCCAATGCCTGGCATGCCAAGACGTTGGGATTCCACCTGCCGATCTACCCGCTGAAGGGCTACAGCCTGACCCTGGACACCCGCCAGGCGCAGCAGCGCGGGCCCGCCAGCTCACCGCACATCAGCGTCACCGACAGCGCCTACAAGGTCGTCTACGCGCGGCTCGGTGATGAATTGCGCATTGCCGGCATGGCGGACATCGCCGGCTACGACACGGCGGTGGACCCGGTCCGGGTGCGTTTGCTGATCAACCAGGCGCGGTCGGTATTCCCGGATGCCGGCGATTACACGGCAGATCTGAAGCCCTGGTGCGGGCTGCGGCCGGCCACGCCAAAGGGCACGCCCATCCTCGGCACCTCGCCCGTATCCAACCTGTTTCTCAACGCCGGCCACGGTGCGCTCGGCTGGACCCTTTCATTCGGCTGCGCCAAGGTGGTGAGCGACCTGATCTGCGGCCAGCAAGCCGCAATTTCCCTGCAGGGCCTGACGCTTGCCGACTGACGCGCCGCTGCACCTGCGCTTATGGCGTCGGGCGCCACCCGCCGTGCCGCTCAACATCATCGCCGTCATCACCGGCGGCCTGGCGCTGGATGCCGCCTTCGGCTGGCCGGGCCAGATCGCCGCCATCGTCTGGACCTTTCTGGTTTTCGCGTGGCTGTACCGGCTTGGCGGCACCGAAGAAAAACGCGTCCTCATCGCCTGCACCGTGATCGCCGGCACGGGAGAGTTATTCCTGTCGCTGGTGTGGGGGTTGTACGACTACCAGTTCCTGAATGTCCCGCTGTTCGTGCCGCCCGGCCATGCACTGCTGATGACGCTCGGCCTGGTGTTCGCGCGGCGCCTGTCCGCTGCCGGCGTGTGGGCCATTTCGCTCGGCGCCGCGGCGTGGGCCGCCTATGCATGGGTTGCGGGCTTCGACCGCTTCGGCGTGGTGCTGTTCGGCATCTACGCCTTCTGCATGCTCACCAGCGGCGCCAAGGCGCTCTACGCCACCATGTTCGTCGCCGCATTGACCATGGAGTTATATGGCACCGCGCTCGGCAACTGGACCTGGCGCCCCATCGCCCCGTGGATCGAACTCACTGCCTACAATCCGCCCTTTTCGGCTGGCGCGTTTTATTGCATGCTGGATTTGCTGGTGTTGGGGGCGATGAGGCTGTGGGGGAATTGGGCCAGTGCCGTTGGCGCGCGTGGGGAAAGCGGGAAGTAGGCGTGGCGGGTGCCGCCGTGCTGAAAATGAAACTCAAGCACTGGTGCGGGTGGTGGCGGCATTGTGGGCTGGGAGGCGCGCGGGTGCTGTGGTTTGTGATTATTTATTCGCACGAGCGTCCTCCGGCGACCTTCATCAGACCTTAAGCCCATGGTTGCCCAGCGGCAACAATGGCGACGCTGGGCACCCCATCACCGCTGTCGC
>CAYQKN010000007.1:42609-55625 GCA_964417885.1 uncultured Burkholderiales bacterium
GGAGGCGCGCGGGGGCTGGGGGTTGAAAGTTTTTTCGTTCTCGCGCAAGTCTGCCACTAACCTTTATCAACGACCTGAAGCCGGTCGTTGCCCGGCGGCAACAACATGCAACCCGGGTAGTTCATCTCCGCTGTCGCCCCGGTCGTCGCGATAAGGCACACGGGCCCCATGAGAGGCGCCGAGCAACGCAGGAACGACAGGGGTAGTCCGCGAGGACTGTTTGAGGGCGAGCACAGGATCATGCCTTCTGCGCGATGCAACCACGAGCCCGAGTTCCGCAGCGGCCTGTCGTTCCGAGTAGCGCAGGGAACCCCGACAGCCTTACCGTCGGGGCGCCGAACCTGGGGTCGCCTTCTTTGGCTTACCTTTCTTGGCGAAGCAAGAAAGGTAAGTTGCCGCCGGGCAACCCCCGGCATCTCACCTCGGCAAAAAGGCAAACGGCCACCTATGCGGAAGTCACTGGATTCCCGCCCTCGCCAGAAAGTCGAGGCGAGACGTTACCGAAGCGCGACGACTCGGACCCACGCACCAAGTGTATGGCTATCGTCACACCTCAACCCACCTTCAGCACCAACTTGCCGAAATTCTCCCCTCGGAACAACTTGCCCAGCACTTCCGGGAAGTGATCAATCCCGACTTCCACATGCTCTTTCGACACCAGTTTTCCCTCGCGCAGCCACTGGCCCATCTGGGCGGCAGCCTCCTTGTAGCGCGGTGCGTAATCGAACACGACGATGCCTTCCATCCGCGCGCGGTTGACCAGCAGCGACAGGTAGTTGGACGGCCCCTTGACCGGCACCGTGTTGTTGTACTGCGAGATGGCGCCGCAGATGACAATGCGCGCCTTCAAATTGATCCGTGTCAAAACGGTGTCGAGGATCTCGCCGCCCACGTTGTCGAAGTAGACGTCGACGCCCTTCAGGCAGGACTCCTTCAATCCCTTGCGAACGTCCTGGTTCTTGTAATCGATGCAGGCATCGAAGCCGAGCTCCTTGACGGCGTAATCGCATTTTTCCCGGCCACCGGCGATTCCGACCACGTGGCAGCCCTTGATCTTGGCGATCTGGCCGACGCTAGCGCCCACCGCGCCGGTTGCACCCGACACGACGACCGTCTCCCCCGCCTTGGGCTGCCCGGACTCCAGCAGGCCGAAATAGGCCGTCATGCCGGGCATGCCCAGCACATTGAGGTAGATGGTCAGCGCCAGCGACGGATCGACCTTGGTGAAGCCGCGGCCGTCGGTCACGCAGAACGTCTGCACGTTGGTCATGCCGGAGACGAAGTCGCCGACGGCAAAGCGCGGATGGTTCGACGCCACCACCTCGCCGACACCGCCGGCCCGCATCACGTCGCCCAGCGCCACCGGCTCGATGTAGGACTTGCCCTCGTTCATCCAGCCGCGCATCGCCGGGTCCAGCGACAGGTAGAGCGTCCTGACCAGGATCTGGCCATCGTCCAGCGCCGGAACCGCCTCGTCGGTGAAGCTGAAGTCACTGCGCTTGGCTTCCCCGACCGGGCGGGAAATCAGTCGTACGACGCGGTTCATGGCAGGTGCGGTCATGGCAGTCATCCTGGGTCAGAAATGAAAAAGCCGGCGGCGCGAAGCTCGCGCAGCCGGCTTGTGCGTGCAAAAAACCGATTACTTCAGGTGCGAAGAAACCAGTTTGGTCATTTCGAACATCGAAACGACTTTCTTGCCGCCGAAAACAGCTTTGAGCTTCTCGTCGGCATTGATCATGCGCTTGTTGACCGCATCTTGCAGCTTGTTCTTCTTGATGTAGTCCCAAAGCTTTTTGGTTACTTCGGTGCGCGGGAACGGACCTGCACCGATTACCGCACCCAGCACGGAGCTGATGGTCTGCGGCTTCATGAAGGCCGCATTCGGCTTGCGCTTGGCAGCGGGCTTCTTCGGGGCGGCTTTCTTGGCAGCCGGTTTCTTTGCGGCGGGTTTCTTGGCAGCGGGTTTTTTCGCTGCAGGCTTCTTAGCGGCGGGCTTCTTTGCCGCGGGTTTCTTCGCTGCGGGCTTCTTGGCAGCGGGTTTTTTTGCAGCGGGTTTCTTTGCAGCCATGTAAATCCTCCAGTCTGTTGTCGAAATTTACTTAAGTCTTGCGGCGGAGCGTCCCTGTTTCAGAGAGTGAACCGGACCACAGGCGCAAATATAGCGCATTATTTATCTCTGTGTGCAAGTGGTCGTTGTATCTGTGCAACGCGATTACGCTGGGGCGGTGCAGCAATGATGCGCCGGGAGCGATTAAGATGTCGGGTTTTCGCGATCCGAATGTTGCCCGCCATGCACACCGAAGCCCTGCTCGCACAGCTCCACGCGCATGTCGCGTTCGACCTCGAGGAAGAAACCCACCGGCAAAAAATCATTGCCTTCGTCGAGCGCCAGCCGCGGCAATGGTGGCGCCGTTCCACTCTCGAGGGACACGTCACCGCCTCGGCCTGGGTGATCGACGCCGCCGCCGTCCACGCGCTGCTGCTGCATCACGCCAAGCTCGATTGCTGGGTGCAGCCAGGTGGCCACATCGATGACCATGACGAGACGGTTGCCTCTGCGGCACTGCGCGAAGCGGCGGAAGAAACCGGCCTTGCCGGGCTCGCGTTGCCGGCGCCATCACTGTTCGATGTCGACATCCATGCGATTCCCGAGCGAAAAAATGAACCGGCGCATTTGCATTACGACCTGCGTTACCTCATCATCTCCCCGGACACCGCCGTGACCATTTCCGCTGAATCGCTCGGTGCCCGCTGGAATTCCGTCGCCGATCTCACCGGCCCCTCAATCGAACGCAGCATCTCGCGCATGGCCGAAAAGACCATCCGCCTGGGCTTGCCAAGCTGACCATGACCAACATCGCCGACCTCCGCAAAGACTATAAACTGGCCTCGCTCAATGAGGTGGACGTGGCCTCCTCCCCGCTGGCCCAGTTCGACAAATGGTTCAAGGAGGCGCTCAGCGCCGAGCTGCCCGAGCCCACCGCCATGACGCTGGCCACCTGCGATGCGCAGTCGCGGCCATCGGCCCGGATGGTGCTGATCAAGGATTTCGACGAACGCGGCTTTGTGTTCTTTACCAATTACGAAAGCCACAAGGGCCAGGACCTGACCGCCAACAATCGCGCGGCGCTGCTGTTTTTCTGGCCCGAGCTGGAACGGCAGATTCGCATCCAGGGCCGGGTGGAGAAGGTCAGCGCTGCCGATTCCGAGGAGTATTACCGCAGCCGCCCGCTGGCCAGCCGCATCAGCGCCTGGGCCTCGCCGCAGAGCCAGGTGCTGCCGTCGCGCACCGCGCTGGAAGCGCGTGTGGCGGCGTTCGAGGCCGAACACGGCGAGAATCCGCCGCGCCCGGCGCACTGGGGCGGCTATCGCGTGGTACCGCAGGTGATGGAATTCTGGCAGGGACGCCGCGACCGCCTGCACGACCGCATCCAGTACCGCCTCAACAACGCGGTGTGGAAAATCGAGCGCCTCGCCCCCTAGCGATTCGGGTGTGCTGCCTGCCGGTAATAGTCCGGCAGCGCTTTCAGGTAAGGCGGCAGATTCGGGTTGGCCATCAGCCGTGACATGAAATCCGGGTCCTCATTGGTGGTCAGCGGGCTGAGGCGCGTTTTTTCATACGGCAGGCTGTAGCGGCAAGCCAGGAACCGCTTTGCATCCTCTTCGCCGATTGCGCTCGATGGCGCGCCACCCGGACAACGCGACAGCTCCTGGCTGATGCGCGCAGCCGAACCCTGACGGGCAAGGAAGGCCGCATCCATATCGAGCCCGCGTTGCAGGCGGGCCCGCGTCTCGGCCAGGCTCATCAACGGCAGCGCACTGCCGGGGCAATCCGGCACCAGCGCCTTGGCGCGACCGCCATCAAACACAATCGCCCGCTCGCCGCCGCCGGATGCGCGCACGGACCCCAGCAAGACCTCGTCGCCATACAGCGCCTCGCCGCGCACCAGCACCAGCCGCACATTCTCTTCGATTGCCTCGATCAGGTTGCGGTAGGCGTCCGTGTGGCGATGGTCGACCACCATCAGGTCCGCCACCTGGCCCGCCACAATCTGCCCGGCGCGACCGGCCCAGCCCATCGCGCGGGCGGGATTGCCGGTCACCATGTCCACCAGTTCGCGATCGCTGAACAGGCCCTTCAACTGGTAGCGGTTGACCAGATCGGCGACCTTCAGCTCGCCCAGCACCGACTTGCTGCCCGACGGCGCCCAGTCCGGCGCCAGGCTGATGCTGACACCCGCCGCCCGCGCCGCCGCCACGTTGGCGGTCTTGCCGTAGAGCAGGAAATTCGACAACGGCGACCACACCAGCTTGGCGCCGCGCGCCGCCATGTCCTTGAATTGCGCCTCGGTCAGGCCCACGCCATGAATGGCGATCAGCTCTGGTCCCACCAGCCCGCTCTTGCTGATCGCCTCGTACTCGGTCGCCATGCGGGCACTCGGCCCCTCCGCCAGGTGCACCACCAGCAGCCCGTTGTTCCTGGCCTTCAGCAGGTCCGCCCATTCCACCGCATCGCGGCCGATGTCGACCCGGCTGGTGGCGAGCCTGTCGCCGATGCGCGTGTTTTCAATGTTGCGCACCAGGCATTCGCTGGTCGAATACGGCAGGTTTGACCGCCCGCCCTGCAGTGTGGTGGTGCCGCCGGCTAGTGCCTTGTATTCGCCATAGCGGCCGATCTCCATCGCCAGATTGAAATAATCCGCATTCGCCAGCACCACCTGCGGCCAGGTGATGCGCTGGTTGTAGGCGTCGTCATAGAAGCGCCACTCGTAGCGGTCCTTGTAGGCGCGCCCGATCGGCAGGATGGGATAGATCGAATACTCGGGGTGATTGTGCAGATCAATCAGGCCCGGGTAGATGGCGCCGCCGGTATCGACCCGCCTGGCGGCCTCGGCCGCGGCCGGCAGCGCGGCGCCGGCCGCAAACACGGCGACGATGCGGCCGTTGCGAACCCACACCCGGCCACCGTCGAGCACCTCGCCGCCCTCGTTCATCGTCACCACGCGTCCGGTCAGCAACAGTCCGGGGTCGGCGGTTTCAACGCTTGGCACGCTGGCCGGCGGCATCGCCGGCTGGGCACAGGCGGCCAGCAGAAAAACCAGGATCGACAAGACAGATGACGACGCGACACGCATGATTTCACCCTTGTTGATGGCGCACCGATGAACCTGGGCGGCGCGCAAAATTGCCATAATGCATCATAGCCGCGAATTGTGAAGCGGCCTTGACGGAACCGCATGAGCGAGCTGCAACAGGCGCTGTTCGATGACTTGTCCTTGCCGGAGGCTGCCAGCCAATCGGCAGCGGCAGCGGCCCGCGGCATTCTGGCGGCGCCGGCCGACCCGGCCCTGGTGGCACTCGCCGCTAGGCTGCCGGCCGGGCTACACCTCGGCACCTCGTCGTGGTCATTTCCCGGCTGGGCCGGTCTGGTCTATGGCGAGGCGTACAGCGAATCCGCGCTGGCGCGCGGCGGACTTCGCGCCTATGCGCAGCACCCGCTGCTGGGTGCGGTCGGCATCGACCGCACCTTCTACGCGCCGATCGCCGCGGCCGACTATGCGCGCTACGCCGCGCAGGTTCCGGCGCCGTTCCGCTTCCTGGTCAAGGCGCCGATGGCCATCACCAGTTCCTGGCAGCGCGACGAGCGCGGCAACTTCATCGATAGTCCGCACTTCCTCGACGCCGCCTGGACCATCGATGAATTCGTCCAGCCGTGCATGGCCGGTCTTGCGGGCAACGCCGGTCCGCTGGTGTTCCAGTTTCCGCCGCAGGGACGCGAGACGACGCGCAATCCCGATCCGGTCATCAATCGCCTTTACCGTTTCCTGAAAGCCCTGCCGGCGCTCGACGGCGGCGCCTTTTTCGCGCTCGAGGTGCGCGATGCCGAATTGCTCACCGACCGCTTTTTCAAGTGCCTGCAATCGACCGGCGTGCGCTACTGCGTGGCCAGCCATGCGCGCATGCCGGTGCCGGCGCAGCAAATCGAACTGGCCGCACGGTTCCAGGACGAAGGCGCATTCGTCGCCCGCTGGAGCCTGCATGCGGGTTTCCAGTACGCCGACGCCAAGTCGCGCTACTTCCCGTTCAACCGTCTGGTTGACGAGGATGTCGACAGCCGTGTCAGCCTGGCGGGCGCCTGCCGGGCCGCGTTGCAGCGCGGCTTTGATGCCTACGTGATTGTGAACAACAAAGCCGAGGGCTCGGCGCCGCTGAGCATCGCCCGGCTGGCGCAGCAGATCGCCAACGCGGCTTGAAAACAGCCGGACCATCCCAACCCTCTGCCAATGATATCGAGCCTGTTCCCGCCGCTGGCACGCATGATTCGCAAGGCCCGCGCCATCGTGTCGCGGCCGGTGAAGCTGATTGACCAGCAACTGTGGGACCAGGCCACGTCGCGTTATGGTTTTGTCCAGCGCCTGTCCAGCGAGGAGAATCGCCGGCTGCGGCTGATCGCCTCGGATTTCCTGGCGCGCAAGACCATCACCGGCGCCGCCGGGCAGGAAATCGACGACCTCATCCGCACCCAGATCGCGGCGCAGGCTTGCATTCTGGTGCTTGAACTGGGGGTCAACAATTTCGATGGCTGGACCGAAATTGTTGTCTACCCGGGCCACTTCACGCCCGAGCGTGAATTCATCGATGAGGCCGGCGTGGTGCATACCACGCGCAGTCAACTGGCCGGCGAGGCGTGGCTGCATGGTCCGGTGGTGCTGTCGTATGACGACGTGGCGCGCACCGGTGACCCGGTGCACGGCGTCGACGGCTACAACGTGGTGATCCATGAGTTCGCCCACAAACTCGACATGCTCAACGGCGAGCCAAACGGCTTTCCACCACTGCACCGGGGAATGAACCGCGAGACCTGGAAGCAGGCTTTCATGCGTGCCTATCTCGATTTTTGCAAGTCGGCGGACGAGGCCGAGGCGGTCATGCGTCGCGATGGCGGCGCCGCACTGGACGCGCTGCCGCTGGACCCCTATGCCGCGGAGAGCCCGGCGGAATTTTTTGCCGTCGTGTCGGAGGCGTTTTTTGAGACGCCCGAAATCGTCGAGGACGCCTTCCCGCAGGTCTACGACCAGCTGCGCCTGTTCTACCGCCAGCACCCGGCGGCACATCCGGTCCGTTGACCGCATGCCGCCGCCGAAAAAGAAAATGCCCGCTACGGCGAGCCGCCGGCGGGCATTCCGTGTTGATTCCGCCGCGGCGGAATTTTCAGCTTAAAGGTAAAGCACCGCGGGGAACACGGCCACTGCCAGAACGATCAGGATCCACTCCGAATTCCAGCGCTTCAGATGGCCGGTGTAGTACAGGATGATGCACAGAATCGAGAATACATAGAACGCTGCCAGTAGCATTTTGCCCCCTAGATGAACCGCTTCATTTCGGTCACGCCGTTTCGGACGTTTTCAGCGCGTAAGGTACCACATTGATACCGCTTGCGCCCGAACCTGTCAAACCGCGTCCTCGTCGGTTTCACCGGTACGGATGCGCACCACCTGTGTTACGTCGGTGACAAATATTTTGCCGTCGCCGATCTTGCCGGTGCGGGCGGCGTTGATGATCGCGTCGATCGCCTTTTCCACCATCGCCTCGGCCAGCACCACCTCCACCTTCACCTTGGGCAGGAAATCCACCGTGTACTCGGCGCCGCGATACAGCTCGGTGTGGCCCTTCTGCCGGCCGAATCCCTTGACCTCGGTAACGGTCAGCCCGGTGCAACCGAGTTCAGACAAGGCCTCGCGCACTTCGTCGAGCTTGAACGGCTTGATGATGGCCTCAATTTTTTTCATGCGGATGTCCCCGGTTGACCGCTCGGTTTATTTGGCAACGTACTTGGATGTTATGGGATAACGCCAATCCTTGCCAAACCCCCGACGGGTAATTTTGGCACCAATCGGCGACTGGCGGCGTTTGTACTCGTTGATCTTGAGCAAGCGCGTCACCCTTGTCACATCCGCTTCGAGGAAGCCCATGCCGACGATTTCCGACGGCGACCGGTCCTGCTCCATGAACAGCTCGACGATCTGGTCCAGCGTGTCGTAGGGCGGCAGCGAATCCTGGTCTTTCTGGTCCGGCGCCAGTTCCGCGCTGGGCGGCCGGACAATCACCCGCTCCGGGATCACCCGCGACAGGCCGTTGCGGTAGGCGCACAGGCGATAGACCAGTGTCTTCGACACATCCTTCAGAATGGCATAACCGCCGGCCATGTCGCCGTACAGGGTCGAGTAACCGACCGCCATCTCGCTCTTGTTGCCGGTGGTCACCACCATCGCGCCGAATTTGTTGGATAGCGCCATCAGCAGCGTGCCGCGCACCCGCGCCTGGATGTTTTCCTCGGTGGTATCGGGCTTGCGCCCGGCAAACTCGCCCGCCAGCGAGGCCTTGAACGCCTCGAACATCGGCGTCACCGGGATCTCGGAATAGCGAATGCCGTGAATCTGCATCATCTCGCGCGAATCATCGAGCGAAATCTGCGCGGTGAACTCCGACGGCATCATCACCGCATGCACCCGCTCGCGCCCCAGCGCGTCGACCGCGATCGCCAGCGTCAGCGCCGAATCGACGCCACCGGACAAGCCCAGCAGCACGCCGGGAAAACCGTTCTTGTTGACGTAGTCGCGCAGCGCCACCACCAGTGCGCGATAGACGCTGGCCTCCGGCGACAGTGCGGCGAAAATCGGCCCGCTGATGCGGCCGGCGTCAAACTCGACAATGCCCAGCGCCTCTTCGAACTCCCGCTCCTGGTAGCCCACGCTGCCGTCACCGTTGATGCCGAACGAGGCACCATCGAACAGTAGCTCGTCCTGGCCGCCGGTCCAGTGGGCATAGAGAATCGGCACGCCGGATTCCTGCACCCGCGCCTGCACCACGTCATAGCGGGTTTCGAGCTTGTCGACATCATAGGGCGACGCGTTCGGCACCACGATCAGCTGCGCCCCGGCGTCGCGGGCCGCCGCCACCGGCTCGGCAAACCAGACGTCTTCGCAGATCAGCACTGCAATCGACACGCCATGATGCTCAAACACGAAGCTCTGGTCGCCGGTTTCGAAATAGCGCTTCTCGTCGAACACCTGGTAATTCGGCAGCCGCTGCTTCAGGTAGGTGCCGACCACCTTGCCGTCCTCGAGCAGGGAGGCGGCGTTGTAGAGCTTGCCCGCCTTCACCTGCGGATGGCCGACGATCAGGCTGATGCCCTCGGTGCGCGCGGCGAGGTCCAGCAGCGACGCGGCGCAGGCGATGCGAAAGTCGCGGCGAAACAGCAGGTCCTCCGGCGGGTAGCCGCACAGCGCCAGTTCCGGCGCCACCAGCAGCGTCGCCCCGGCCGCTTTCGCCCGCTCGGCGTAGTCCAGGATGCGCTCGACGTTGCCCGCCAGGTCACCCAGCACGGGATTAAGTTGGGCAATGGCAATTTTCATGACGTCGTCGTGTTCCGGGTGGGCAAAATATGCGCTTATTATAGGGTGAGCCGTCCACCCCACCCCTGCCCACTGCATTGCCCCGCCCATGCGCGAAGTTGAACTGAAAGTCCTCGATTCCCTTGCCACCGTGCCCGCCGCCGAATGGGATGCCCTGACCGACGGCAATCCCACGTTGCGCCACGCCTATCTCCAGTCCATGATCGACGCCGGCTGCACCACCGCCGAAACCGGCTGGCTGCCGCAGTTCCTCACCCTATGGCGTGAGGTCGACGGCCGCGAGACGCTGTGCGGCGCGGTGCCGCTCTATGTCAAGGGTCACAGCTACGGCGAATACGTGTTCGACTGGGCCTGGGCGGAGGCCTACCAGCGCCACGGTCTCGATTACTTTCCGAAGCTGCTGGCGGCGGTGCCCTTCACTCCCTGCGCGGGCGCGCGATTGATGGCCCGCACCACCGCCGACCGCAAGCTGCTGATCGACGGACTGCTGAACCTGGCGCAGCAAAGCGATGTTTCCTCGCTACATGTGCTGTTTGCAGAAGCGGACGAACACCGGCTGTTGATCGATGCCGGCCTGATGGCCCGCACCGCCGTGCAATTCCACTGGAACAACGCCGGTTACCGGAGCTTCGACGATTTTCTCGCCACCATGAACCACGACAAGCGCAAGAAACTGAAACAGGAACGGCGCCGTGTCACCGATGCCGGCATCGGTTTTCGTCGGCTCAGCGGCGCCGCGATCAGCCATGCCGACTGGGATTTCTTCACCCGCTGCTATCAACGCACCTATCGCGAACACCTGTCCACGCCCTACTTAAGCCGCGAATTCTTCGGCCTGATCGGCGAACGCATGGCGGAGAACGTGCTGCTGGTCATCGCCGAGCGCGACGGCAGGCCGATCGCCAGCGCCCTCAACCTGTTCAATCAACGCACGCTGTACGGCCGCTACTGGGGCACGCAGGAATTTCATTCCGGACTGCATTTCGAGACCTGCTATTACCAGGCGCTGGAGTTCTGCATCGAGCGCGGCATCCAGCTATTCGAGGGCGGCGCACAAGGCGAGCACAAACTCGCTCGCGGCTTCCTGCCGGTCAAATGCCAGTCTGCGCACTGGCTGAAACATCCCGAGTTTGCCCGCGCGGTGGAGGACTTCCTGACCCGGGAAACGGGTGGAATCGAGAGCTATGTCAACGAGCTGGAGGGCAGTAGCCCGTACCGGAAATCATAGGACGAGGAGTTGCAACTCCAGAACTGGAGCGGCTTCTGGCGCGAAAATGCCCGGAAAGCCGCTCCAGTGCTGGAGATCAGCCGTGTAATTGCGCCTTACGGCTGTCCCAGGAACAGGTAAAACGCCGATGTACCACCGAAGGTTTTGCCCGCGCCCAGGTACAGCGGGCCGATGATGGTTTCGGCGCCGATGATCAGCGCGGAGGCGCGCTTCAACTTGCTCAAGCGGATCGTCTCATTCTCGTCGAAGGTATTTCCCATCTCGAATGAGGCTCCCGCGTACACGGCGCCCCCCAGTGCGCCGGGCAGGCGACCAACCTCGCGAAACACCACCGTGCGCGACAGCAGCGTACGCGTGCCCAGCAGGCTGCGTGCGGGCGTGCCCGACAGATTGAGGAAGCCACCGATGCCGGCGGCGCCGCCGGGCCCGGCATCGACAAACTGCAATGCGGGAAACAGGGTGTAGGGCCCCTTGCTGACGGCGAAGTCGGCCGCCAGGGTACGTCGCTTGTTGACGGACCCGGCTTCATCGTTGTCGTGCACGCGCTGCCAGGAAGCGTAAACGCTGTAGCCACTGCGCGGAAAGTTGGCGCTGTCGTGGGTGTCGAGGCGCAGGTTGACCTCGTCGGCCGTGTAGTTCGCCTTCGCGCTGCCGAAGGGCACGCCGACGATGACCGGATCGGCCGTGGCGCGGGTGCGCGTCTGGCCGACGCGAACCTCGCCGATCAGACCGATCTGCCGGCCGACGTAGGCGCCCAGGCTTCTTTCGGTGAGATTGAAGCGTGCCACCGCCTGGTTGCCGTTGTAGATGTCGGCGTCATAGCCGAGATAGTTGTGGCCGGCGGCGACAAACCAGTCCTGATTCCGGGTCACCGGCTGGTAGAACTCGGTCTCAAAGCGGCGCGTGCCGCCCACCTGCAGGATGTTGCGCCACTCGCCGCCGTAGCTGTTCACCCAGGGCGTCGTGTGCGCAGCCAGCAGGTCGAAGCGATTTTCGCTTTTGAAGTCGCTTTGCAGCCGCAGGCCGAAGCGCAGGTTACCGCCACCCCATTCCACCTCGGTTGGCTGCACCACCAGCGTGCGATCCAGTTCCCGCCCCTGCAGCTTGAAGTCGATGCGCTCGAAATCGCCACGCGCGCCCAGCTTGCGAATGCGCGTGCCCAGCTCCGCATCGGTCAGCACGGTGCCGGGCGGCAAGTCGAGCATGGCCTTCAGCACCTCGGGGCTGGAGCGTTCGGTACCCTGGACCAGAACCGAATTGACCACCATGCGGTTCGAAACACGGGAACGGGCAACGCGCGCGGCCTCGATCGTGGCCGCCTGCTGCGCCGGCAACGACAGCTCGCGCAGCCGAGCGGCCGCCCCGCGCGCGGCTGCTTCACCGCGTGTGAGGATCGCTGCACCATTGTCGAAATCAGCAAAGCTGACATCGCGCAAGTCGGGCGAGATCAGGATGTCACGCGGCGTCAGTTCCGCCAGCGACTGGCGCACGTTCTGCTCCGTCAGGATATTGATCATTTGCTGGGCGATGTTGAGCGCGCTGTCGAGGTTCTCGCGTGGCATCAGCGGCGTGCCGACATTGACGGCGATGATGACTTCAGCCCCCATCTGGCGTGCCACGTCCACCGGCAGATTGCGGGCCAGGCCGCCGTCTGCCAACAACTGCCCGCGCAGTTCAAGCGGCACGAAGGCGCCGGGAATCGACATCGATGCACGCATGGCGTTGAAGAGGCTGGTGTTTTCCAGCACCACCAGTTCCCCCGAGACTAGGTCGGTGGCGACGCTGCGAAACGGCACCGCCAGTTCATTCAGGTTGCTGACTTCCAGCGAGGGCGTGGCGATGCTGCGCAGAACTTCATCCAGCACGTGGCTGCGAAAGGTGCCGCGTGGCAGCGACAGGCCTTGCAGCGTCAGGCCAAAGGCGAAGCGACTGATGGTCCGGTTGTCTTCTTCCTTGCGGCGGAAGTCCATATCCTCGCGCGGCGCCTTGGTGGTGAAGACGTCGTTCCAGCGGGTCCGGCGCACGGTCTCTTCGAGCTTCTCGACCGGATAGCCGGCGGCGTAGGCGCCGCCGACCACCGCCCCCATGCTGGTGCCGATCACCATGTCTACCGGCACGCTCAGTTCACGCAGCACCTTCAGCACGCCGATATGTGCGAAACCGCGCGCGCCGCCGCCGGAAAGCACCAGCGCGACCTTTGGGCGCTTTTCCGGCACCGTCTCCGACGTAGTTGACGGTGCTGCCGTTGACTTGGCTGGCGCCGCAAGTGCCCCGGGAGGACTGTCGGCCGCGTGCAGCGGCCACGCGGTAAACAGCATGATCAGAACACCAAGGTAAACCCGCATACACGTCTCCGGCAGTGACAAACACCG
>CAYQKN010000008.1:0-39414 GCA_964417885.1 uncultured Burkholderiales bacterium
CGGCTTCGCGCTGTTCTATCTGCGCAGCGTGGCGCCGGCCAAGGAATACCTTGATCGCGTGACCAGGAAAATCACCGCGCCGGTGACCACCGGACAGATCTACTGGGGCGCGGTACCGTTCGTCATCATCCAGCTGATCATGGTGTCGCTGGTGATCGCGTTCCCGCAAATGGTGATGGTCTACAAGGACGACGCGCCGAAGGTGGACAGCAACCGGATCGAGATCAGCCTGCCACCCGCCGACGGCAACGCCGAGCCGCCGCCGCTGACCGAGGAAGAAAAGAAGCAGGAGGCGGGCAGCAACGACGACATCATGAAGGCGCTGGGCGGCAAGAGCGACGACAAGCCTGCCGGGCAGACCACGGAAGAGGCGGCCGCAGACGACATCATGAAAGCGCTGGGCGGCAAGTCCGAGCCACCCGCCGCCGCCGCACCCCCGGGCGGCAAGCAGCCCGACGCCAAGCCGGCCGCAAAAGCGCCTGCCGCGCCGGTCAAAAGCCGTGATCAGCAGGCGGCAGAGGAAATTGAAAAGGCGCTGAAAGGCCTCAAGTAATCCCTGCGCCACAACCTGCGCCGGGCCGGCCGCGGGTTGTGGCCACTGCCGATCCGGCGGCGATCGGCAGGCAGGCGTTGCTGCGGCGAATCACCCGCATCCATGCACGATTCGTGGGGCCGCATTCTGACCGGTATTCGCCGTCTTGTGTTGATCCAGCGCAATTGCGCGCCGAATGCGCGGCACACAATGATCGTATGGACCTGTATCAGAACATCTTCGAACAGACACCCGACGCAATGGTTGTGGTCGACCAGGCGGGCATCATGACGCATGCCAACGCGCGTGCGGAAGTGATGCTTGGCTATACACGCGCCGAGCTGGTCGGCCAGCCGATCGAGATGCTGATCCCCGAGCGCTACCTGCCGCAGCACGCCGCGAATCGAATTCGCTATACCGCGCAGCCGCAGGTGAGGCGCATGGGCGCCGTGCCGGCCGAACTGGCGGCGCGCTGCCGCGACGGCAGCGAACTGGCGGTCGACATCATGCTGAGCCCGCTGCACGCCGGCAAGGAGCTGTACATCCTGTGCGCCGTGCGCGACGTTTCGCTGCAGCGCGCCGCACGCGAGGAACTGCAGCGCAGGACGGAGGAACTGGAACAGCTGCACCAGCAGCTCAAGGTGCTGGCCAGCCGCGACTCGCTCACCGGCCTGTTCAACCGGCGCACCTTCCGCGAGCAGGCCGAATGGTTGCTGAGGAACGCCGCGCGCCGCGGCGAACCGGTTTCGCTGCTGATGATCGACCTCGATTTCTTCAAACGCATCAATGACCAGTTCGGCCACGTCGCCGGCGATCGCGCGCTCGCCTCGGTCGCCACGGCGATGTTGCAGACCTGCCGCCAGAACGACCTCGCCTGCCGCTATGGCGGCGAGGAATTCGCCGTGCTGCTGCCCGACACGGACGAGGCAGGCAGCCTGGTGGTGGCGGAGAATTTCCGCCAGGCGATACAGTCCATCGCCGGCCTGCCGCTTGCCTTGACCGCCAGCATCGGCATTGTCAGCTACCAGCCCGGCAAGTTCATTGCCGCCGACAGCGACCTGTTCGTCGAGCTGATCAACCAGGCGGATCACGCGCTTTACGCGGCCAAGAACCAGGGTCGCAACCGCATATGCCACGCGAGCCGGCTCGCCGGTCCCGCCGCGAGCGCGGAGCAGCAGGCAACCGCCTGACACGGCCGGCTGGCGGCCCGCATCCGTTTGTGTGCCATGCGACTGCAGGTGGGTTCCAGCCGGTCGCCGGATGAAAAAAACCCCGCTCGCGCGGGGCTTCGATGCGGCTTGGCCGTGCTACTTCCGGGGCGGCGCCGCCTTGGCCGGTGCCGCCTGCCGCGACGCGCTGCCGGCGGTTGCCATGAAACTGTCGTAATTCTGCTCGGCCACGCGAAACCAGAGGATCTGGTCATCGCGAAAAGCTTTCCAGGAATCAAACACTTTCTTGAACCTGGGGTTCTTTGCCGATTCTTCCGCGTAGACCTCGTTGGCCGCCTTGTAACAGGCGGCCATGATGTCGCGATTGAACGGCCGCAGCTGCACGCCATTGCCGACCAGTCGCTTCAATGCGGCCGGGTTAAGCGCATCGTACTTGGCCAGCATGTCGATGTTGGCCTCGGCACAGGCGGACTCCAGGATCGATTTGTACTCGGCCGGCAGCGCCTCCCACTGCTTGAGGTTGACGAACAGGTCCAGCTCGGGCCCGCCCTCCCACCAGCCAGGGTAGTAGTAATACTTGGCGACCTTGAAAAAGCCGAGTTTCTCGTCGTCGTAGGGGCCGACCCACTCGGCCGCGTCGATGGTGCCCTTTTCCAGCGCCGGGTAAATATCGCCACCGGCGATCTGCTGCGGCACCACGCCCAGCTTGCTCAGCACCCTGCCGGCGAATCCGCCGATGCGGAACTTGAGGCCTTTCAGGTCGGCAACCGAGCGGATTTCCTTGCGGAACCAGCCGCCCATCTGCGCCCCGGTATTGCCGGCGGGAAAATTGATGATGTTGTAATCCCGGAAAAACTCGCGCATCAGCGCCATGCCGCCGCCGTGGTACATCCACGCATTCTGCTGGCGCGCATTCATGCCGAACGGGATCGCGCAGGCGAAGGCGAAGGTGGGATCTTTGCCGAAGTAGTAGTACGGTGCGGTATGGCAGCACTCGACGGTACCGTCCTTGACGGCGTCCATTGCCTGAAGG
This sequence comes from uncultured Burkholderiales bacterium, assembly GCA_964417885.1. GTDB lineage: Bacteria > Pseudomonadota > Gammaproteobacteria > Burkholderiales > Usitatibacteraceae > UKL13-2. Next base: position 2,735 of record CAYQKN010000008.1, read on the forward strand.
CCGGGTACGATCTCACCGGCCGCAAACACCTGGATGGTGAATTTGCCCCCGGTCGCCGCCGCCACCCGCTTGGCGATCACGTCCGCCGATCCATAGATGGTATCGAGGCTCTTGGGAAAACTGGAGGTCAGGCGCCACTTGATGGTGGGCAACGCGGCCGCCTGCGCCGCCGTCAGGCCCGGCAAGGCTGACGCCGCGGCGGCCACGCCGGCGCCAGCAGCTGTCAGGAAATTGCGTCTCTTCATGCACTTCTCCTCTGGGTGGTTGGTCTGTTCTTGTCAGCCGCAAAAAACGAAATGCGACTGCCACCCAAAGTATAAGGGACGCCCGGCTGGCGCTATTCGCCGGCGATCGCCATGTGGTCGATCAGGATCGAGCCCACCTGCTTCGAGCCCTGCGACAGCACGTCATTGCCGACCGCGCTGATGCCGCGAAACATGTCCTTCATGTTGCCGGCGATGGTGATCTCTTCCACCGGATAGGCGATTTCTCCGCCTTCCACCCAGAAGCCGGCCGCGCCGCGTGAATAGTCGCCGGTGACGTTATTCACCCCCTGCCCCATCAGTTCGGTGACCAGCAGGCCGCGACCCATCTTCTTCAGCAGGCCGGCGAAATCCAGTTCACCCGGCGGAACGATCAGGTTGTGATTGCCGCCGGCATTGCCGGTGGTTTGCATGCCGAGCTTGCGCGCCGAGTAGCTGGCCAGAAAATAGCCCTGCACCACGCCATCCTTGACCACGTCGCGCGTCACGGTCGCGACACCTTCGGCGTCGAACGGGCCGCTGGCAAGACCATGCGGCAGGAACGGGTCCTCGCGGATCGTCACCAGGGGCGAAAACACCTGGCTGCCGATGCTATCCATGAGAAAGCTCGATTTGCGATACAACGCCGAGCCGCTGACCGCGCCGACGAAGGCGCCGATGATGCCCGATGCGACCGGCGCCTCAAACAGCACCGGAAAATCACCGGTTGCCACCCGCCGCGCATCAAGCCGCGCCACGGTGCGCTCGCCGGCCCTGCGTCCGACCGACTCGGCAGGATCCAGCCGGTCGCCGGCGCGGGCGACCGAGTACCAGTAGTCGCGCTGCATTCCCTGCTCGGTGGCTGCGATCATGGTGCAGCTGATGCTGTGACGCGTGGTCGGATAGCCGCCGATGAAGCCGTTCGAGTTGGCGTAAATGAAGTCGGACTCGTGGGTCGACACCGAGGCGCCCTCGGAATTGTTGATCCGCTTGTCGACGGCGAAGGCCGCCGCCTCGATCCGCTGGCAGAGTTCGATTGCCGCATCGACCGACAATCCCCACGGGTGGTAAATATCGCAGTCGGTGAACGGCGGCCGCGCCAGGCGGTCGGCATCGGCGAGGCCCGCGCACTCGTCGGCGGCGGTGTATTTGGCGATTGCCAGCGCGGCTTTCACCGTGCGTTCGATGGCTGCGCGCGACAGGTCGGTGGTCGATGCGTTGCCGCGCTGCTGGCCGAGGTAGACGGTGATGCCCATGCCCTTGTCGCGGTTGTGCTCGATGGTCTCGACCTCGCCCAGTCGAACGGTGACGCTCTGGCCGACCGACGTGGAGATCTCCACGTCCGCGGCGGTGGCGCCCAGTGCCTGCGCGCGTTCGAGTGTGAAAGCGGCCAGATCACGCAAATCGGCACTGGTGGCGTGAGCGGAAACGGAAGTGGAAACGGCGGGGGCGGAAGATTCGATCACAGTGGCGGGTACCGGCAGGAGGAGGAAGGGGGACAGCGTGAGGTATCATGGCGCCTTGGCGGCCACGGCCGGGCAGCAATGCCGGCGCCGCTCGCAACAGGCAGGAAGAATGACTCCAGACGACGAAAATTTTATCAGTAAAAGCCAGAAGAAACGGGACATGCTGGCCCTGCAGGCGCTCGGCGTACAGCTGGTACAGCTGTCGGTGGAAACCATCCGCAAGCTCGACCTGCCCGAAGATCTGCTGACGGCGGTGCTGGACGCAAAAAAAATCCCCACCTCCAAACATGGGGGCTACAAGCGGCAAATGCAATACATCGGCAGGGTAATGCGCCACATCGATGCAGCGCCGATTGCCGACCGTCTGGAGGCGATGAGCGCGCCAAACAAGAAACACACCGCCCTGCACCACCTGGCGGAGCGGTGGCGCGAGCGGCTGCTCGAGGACGAGAGCGCGATCGGCGGCTTTCTCAACGACTTCGCCGACGCGGATCGCGCCGCCATCGAGCAGCATGTGCGCGCCGCCAAGGATGAGAAAGCCAAGGGCAAGCCACCCAAGCATTTCCGGCTGCTGTACCAGGAGTTGCACGACTGCATCGTGCGCCAGTCACGGTCCACCGAAGAAGAGTAACGATGTACGATCCCGTCAAAATCGGTCTGCTGTCAGTCAGCGACCGTGCATCACAGGGTATTTATCGCGACGAGGGACTGCCGGCACTGGAAACCTGGCTTGCGCGCGCGCTGCACAATCCGCTGACCCTGGTTTCGCGGGTGATCCCCGATGAACAGCATTTGATCGAGGCCACGCTGAAGGAGTTTGTCGACGACCAGCGTTGCTCGCTGGTGCTGACCACCGGCGGCACCGGGCCGGCGCCGCGTGATGTCACGCCCGACGCGACGCTGGCGGTCGCTGACCGGGTGATGGACGGCTTCGGCGAACGCATGCGGCAGATTTCGCTGCGCTTCGTGCCGACCGCGATCCTGTCGCGTCAGGTTGCGGTGATCCGCTGGCAATCGCTGATCATCAACCTGCCGGGACAGCCCAAGGCCATCCGCGAGACGCTCGAGGGACTGAAAGATGCCGACGGCAACCCGGTCGAGGCCGGCATCTTTGCTGCGGTGCCGTATTGCGTTGACCTGATCGGCGGCCCGTACCTGGAGACGCGCGACGAGGTGATCAAATCGTTCCGGCCGAAGTCGGCGATCCGGGTGCGCGGGTAATTGGCGGCACCTACATGACAAAACTCCAGCACTGGCGCGGCTCGCAGGCAGAAAGTGCCTGAAACACCGCGCCAATGCTGGAGTTTCATTTCTCAAATTTAATTGACCCTTCAAAAATCATGACCAAGCTGATCGAACACGTGGAACTCGTCACCGGCCCGGAACCCATTGGCACGGTTATCTGGATGCACGGCCTCGGCGCCGATTGCTGGGATTTCGTGCCGATCGTCAAGGGGCTGGCGCTGCCGTCCAGCGTGCCGTTGCGGTTCATTTTTCCGCAGGCGCCGTCGCGGCCGATCAGCATCAACAACGGCAACGTGATGCCCGGCTGGTACGACATTTCCATGGCCGACCTGCAGGACGGACCGGCGCGCAAGGCCGACGAGGCCGGGGTGCGCGAATCGCAAGCGTTCATCAACGGGCTGATCGCGCGCGAAGCCACGCGCGGCATTGCCGCCAACAAAATCGTCATTGCCGGCTTTTCCCAGGGCGGGGCCATTGCTTTCCAGACCGCACTGCGCCATCCGCAGCAACTGGCCGGCATCATGGCCCTGTCCACCTATCTGGCGCTGGACGATTCGCTGGCCGCCGAAAAGACGCCTGCCAACGCCCACATCCCGATTTTCATGGCCCACGGCACCGCCGACCCGGTGGTGCAGATTGCACTGGCCAGGAAGTCGCGCAGCAAGCTCGAGGCCGAGGGTTACCAGGTGGAATGGCGCGAATACCCGATGCAGCACAACGTGGTGATGGAAGAGATCGAGGAGATCGGCGCCTGGCTGGTCAAGCGCTACCAGTCGCCCATCGTCCTGGCCTGATCGCCTCGCCGCCGCGGCCCGGGCCGGTCACGGTGCCGGCGTCGACAGCGGCTTGCCCTTTTCCACCACGTAGGTGGCCAGCACGCGGGTGGCGCCGGCACCATGCGCCCGGGCATCGTGAATTTTGCCCGCGGGAATGAAATAACTGTCGCCGGCCTTGAGCAGCCGCGGCGCCTCGCCATCGATTTCCATCAGCGCCGCCCCCTCCAGCACATAGCCGGTTTCCGGCCCCGGATGGCTGTGCCGCCCGGCGGCGCCGCCGGCGGGAATTTCCGCCAGGCCCATCACCACCTCGCGTTCCCCGCCGCCGGCATCACCTTTCTGCAGCAACGTGCGCTTGATTCCCGGTGCCTGCGCCATCGCCACACCGGCAACAATGCACAACAGCAGGACGACGGGAGTGGTTCTCTTCATGGCGAGGCCTCGTGAAAGCAAAAACGAATCAGGCAGGGACGCTGATGCGAGCCAGCACTTCGCGCAGCGGTTGCGGCAGCGTCACCGGACGGCGGGTATGGCGGTCAACGTAGACATGGATGAAGTGGCCCTCGGCGACGGCAACCGGTTCGCCCGCCCGGAACAGCGCGATTTCGTAACGCACGCTGGAGTTGCCCAGTCGCGTCACGCGGACGCCGGCATCGATGCGATCGGGGAAGGCAATCGACGAAAAATAGCGGCAGCCGGTCTCGACCACCACGCCAATCACCGGGCCACGCTCGATATCGAGCACCCCCTGGGCGATCAGGTACTCGTTCACCACGGTATCGAAATAGGCGTAATAGACGACATTGTTGACGTGGCCATAGGCATCGTTGTCGGCCCAGCGGGTGGGAATCGGCAGGAAATGGCGGTAGTCCGCCCGCAGCCCGGGCACCGGTTTCGCTTCAGCCATGCTTGGTGACGTCCATCTGCAGCGTGCGGCCCGGGTCGAAGGTGACATGCGGGATCACGGTCGGCAGCGGACACGCCGACGGATCAAAGAAGATGGCGATTTCCTCGCGCCGCTTGATCGTGTCCTGGTAGCCCATGTCGATCAGCGCCTGGCAATATTTCTTGTCGAACAGCATGTAGCTGGCCAGCGTGGCGCCGCCCTTGCGCATCGCGCCGATGGTGCGCATCAGCAGCCGGATGGTCCATGGCAGGTCGCCGACATGCGCGAAGGCGAGCGTCTCAAGCGGTTCGTTGGGGCAGGCGACACAGACATCGACGTGATGCAGGTTCATGCCGGAAGACTTGAGCTTGTCGTGGTCGACCACCGTCAGGGTGTTGTTGATCCGCTGCAGCAGTTCGATGTCGACGGCCAGCGTATCGAGGAAGATCGATGCCATCGCATGGCCGGCAATCTGCGCCAGCGACGGATAGTTGTCGCTGCTGAGCCGTTCGGGCACGTCCTTGACCAGTTTCGCGGTGCCGATCACGAACACCCGCTCCGCACCCAGGTGAAGGGCCGGGCTGCAGGGTGCCATCTGGCGGATCGAGCCATCGCCGAAAAACTCGCGGTTGATCTTCATCGCCGGAAAGGCGAACGGGATCGCCGCCGACGCCATCAGGTGCTCGCTGCGCAGCTGGCTGACGCGGATGCCGACGCGCTGCGAGCGGCGCCAGCCCTGCATTTCCGGTGCCGCCTGGAAAAACGCGCAATTCTGCCCCGACGTGTAGCCCGCGGCGGTGACCGACACCGCGCGCAGCACGCCGCTTTCAAGATGCGCCGGGATTCGCTTCAGGTCGACATGGCGGGCGATCAGCGCCTCCAGCGGCGAATTGTCGAACAGCGACATGCGGTGGTTCTTGGTGAACGCGCCGAGCAGGAAGAATGACAGCCATTTGAGGCTGTTGCGGGCGACACCGGGGAAATCGGTGCGGTAAACCTGGTCTGGCGTGAAATTGGTCCAGACGTTGAGCAGCGTCTCGACGCCACGGGCAAAGTTGTCGGCATGCACCGCCAGCACGGCGGCGTTGATCGCGCCGGCCGAGGTGCCGGTGATGATCGGAAACGGATTTTCCTGCGGATGACCGAGGATTTCCGACAGCGCCTTGAGCACACCGACCTGGTAGGCGGCGCGCGCGCCGCCGCCCTGCAGCACCAGGGCGACGCCCGGGTGGCGCTGGTTGCGGTTCGCATTCTGTGTGTCCGGCGACGTCACGCGACAAACCCTCCCTGATACGCAGGCGCCGGCGGACCGGCGCCGCGTCAACATCACTTCGCTGTCAACGCTGCTGAAACGACTCGGGCAGGTGGATCACGTTGTCGTCCTCGACCACCGCCATCATGCGGCCAAGCAGCGTGTAGACCGGCATCATGCCCTTGCCCTTGACGTGAATCTGCTGCATGGCATCGAACCGGTAACGGTTGTGCAGCCGCCGGAAGGTGACGGTGTCGACCTGGGTGCCGCCCGGCTGCGCCTCCGATGCCATCCGGCTGGCGATATTGACGGTGTCACCCCACAGGTCATAGCTGAACTTGCGGCGTCCGATCACGCCGGCCACCACCGGACCGGTGGCGAGGCCGATGCGCAGGCTCAGCTTCTCACCGTTCGACGCGGTATAGCGGGCAACAAACGAATGCATGTCGAGCGCCATGTCGGCCATCGCATCGACATACTGCAGGTCGCCGCTGCGCAGGCCGCCGGCCGACATGTAGGCGTCGCCGATAGTCTTGATCTTCTCGATGCCGTAGCGTTCCGCCAGCAGGTCGAACTCGGAAAAAATATTGTTCAGCAGCTGCACCGTCTCGTTCGGCGACATCTCCTCCGACATGTGGGTGAAATTGACGATGTCGGCGAACATCACGGTCACGTCGGCATGCCCGTCGGCGATGTTGGTTTCCTGGCGCTTCAGCCGCTCCGCGATCGGCTCGGGCAGGATGTTGAGCAGCAGCCGCTCGGACAGCTCCTTCTCCAGCTTGACTTCACTGGTTTGCGCATCCACGGCGCTGCGCAGCTTGGATTTTTCGCGCGAGAAATACCACAGCAGCACGTAGACCATGGCCGAAATCGAGACGAAGTTCAACACGAAGAACACCGCCACGGTGCGCATGTCGATCTGCTTGGCATCCCACTGCAGCACGTAGTCGAACATGCCTGACATGGCGGTCATGAAAATGTAGGCGACGAACCACGGCACCGACTCGCGTGTGCCGAGTATCACGATCGCGCCCACCGGTGCCAGCAGTGCCCACAGCGACACGCCGCTGGCATTGACGAAATTGCCGATCGACCATTGCATGACGAATGGCGTGAACAGGAACATGGTGAGCTGTGTCACGCAGAACAGCTGCAGCTTCCGCGTCTTGATGAAGAAAAACATGTTGGCCGCCGACAGCAGCAGGAAGGTGAGCGGGATCGCGGTCGAAAACCTGAGGCCGAAGCTCCAGTAAATGGCCAGCCAGAGCATCGATGCGAATGCCATCAGGGCGGTGGAAAACACCAGCATGTCGCCGGACAGCTTTTCTTCGGGCGAGATGCCGTGCGCGCGGGCGCTGGCGCTGATCATGGAACTGATCGAGAAATCCTTGGCGGTCATGCGATTTTGCCGGTCTGCACGGGGTTTGCCTGTAGACGAAAAAATAGGCCTGTTGTCGCACACCTTGCTGCCTGCGCGCCCAGCAAATCTCGGCCCTGTTCGATTATGACACAAAGGATTTTTGCGGCGTGCCGCTGTTTGCGCCCGGGTCCGGCGATGGAGCCGGGAGGGCCGATGCGCTAAAATACCCGACTGTTCAGGATTTCCAGGGAGTGAAGAAATGTCAATGTCCGACCGCGACGGCGTCATCTGGTACGACGGCAAACTGGTCCCGTGGCGCGATGCCACCACCCATGTGCTGACCCATTCGCTGCACTACGGCCTGGCCGTGTTCGAGGGAGTGCGTGCCTACAAGACCGATGCGGCGTCCAACCTCGGTACCGCCATTTTCCGCCTGAAGGAACATACGCAGCGGCTGTTCAACTCCGGCAAGATCTACCAGATGGCCATCCCGTACAGCATGGACCAGATCATGGAAGCGCAGCGCGAGGTGGTGCGCGCCAACAACCTGGAAAGCTGTTACCTGCGCCCGCTGGCTTTCTACGGCTCGGAAAAAATGGGCGTGTCGCCGAAAGGCGCCAAGGTGCACGTGACCATTGCCGCCTGGCCGTGGGGCGCCTACCTCGGCGAGGAAGGCATGACCCGCGGAATACGGGTCAAGACCTCGTCCTATGCCCGCCACCATGTCAATGTGACGATGGCGCGCGCCAAGGTATCGTCCACCTACGCCAACTCGATCCTTGCCAACAACGAAGCCACCGATCACGGTTACGACGAGGCGCTGCTTCTCGACACCGAAGGTTATGTGGCGGAGGGCGCCGGCGAGAATCTGTTCATCGTGCGCGACGGCAAGGTCGCCACGCCCGAGCTGACCTCGGCGCTGGACGGCATCACCTGGCGATCAATCCAGGTCGTCTGCAGCGACCTCGGCATTCCGGTCGAAGCCCGCAAGATCACCCGCGACGACGTGTATATCGCCGACGAGGCGTTCTTCACCGGCACCGCAGCCGAGGTCACACCGATCCGCGAACTCGACGGCCGCATCATCGGCGCGGGCACGCGCGGGCCGGTAACGGAGAAAATCCAGGCCGCGTTTTTCGATATCGTCAACGGCCGCAACGCCAAGTATCACCACTGGCTCACCCCCGTAAAATGATCGCCCACCGGTACCCATCATGAGCGCACCAACCGATTTGAAACAGGCACAGATTGACGTCACCGCGTCCGACCTGCCGCTGCATTGCCCGATGCCGTCGATGAAGCTGTGGAACTCGCACCCGCGGGTGTTCATCGACGTCACCTCGACCGGCGAGGCCAAATGCCCGTACTGCGGCACCGTCTACAAACTGGCCGGCCCGGTCAAGGCCCACCACTGACCGGCGCCCGGCGCTGGCGCGGCCACGCATGCACATCCTGATCGTCGCCCCGTCATGGATTGGCGACGCGGTGCTTTCGCAGCCGCTGCTGCGTGCCATCCAGCGGCATCACCAGGACGCGGTGATCGATGTGTTCGCGCCACCCTGGGTGGCGCCGGTTTACCGCCGCATGGCCGAAGTGACCGACGTGTTCGACAATCCGTTCGGCCATGGCGCACTGAAGCTGGCCGCGCGCCGCCGGGCCGGCCACCAGCTGCGCGCCGGCCGCTACGACCGCGCCTTCGTACTGCCCAACAGTTTCAAGTCCGCACTGGTTCCATGGTTTGCCGGAATTCCCGTGCGCACCGGTTTTCGCGGTGAAAAGCGCGGCTGGATTCTCAACGATTGCCGCGACCTCGACGAGCGTGCGCTGCCGACCATGGCGGAACGCTTTGCCGCCTTGGCCGAGCCAGGCCCGACTACGCTGTCGAGGCCGCTGGCGCATCCGCAACTGCGTGTTGACCCGGCGGCACGCGCGGCGGCGCTGGCAAGGCTGGCACTGGATTTGAACGCGCCGCCGGTGGCGTTCTGTCCTGGCGCCGAATACGGCCCGGCCAAGCGCTGGCCGGCGGCCCACTTTGCCGCCTTGGCCGATTCCCTGCTGGCGGACGGAAAGCAGGTCTGGCTGTTCGGTGGCAGCGGCGACCGTGACGTCACCGATCAAATCAACGCGATGACCGGCAACCGCTGCCGGGTGCTGGCCGGCGAAACCCGGCTGGAGGAAGCCATCGACCTGCTGAGCCTGGCCCATCATGTGGTGACCAACGACTCGGGCCTGATGCACATCGCCTGCGCGGTTGGCGTTCCGGTGACGGCGCTGTACGGCTCCTCCTCACCCGGCTTTACGCCGCCCCTGTCCGACCGGGCCGGCGTCATTACCCTGGCGCTCGAATGCAGTCCGTGTTTCAAGCGCGAATGCCCGCTCGGCCATTTCCGTTGCATGAACGAGCTCACGCCGGCCAGCGTGGCGCGCCAGATCACCCGCTGAGTCGGGCATAATTTGATTTCCTGACTGACCGCTTCCGGAGTAAACACGCATGAAATCCCGTTCCAGTCCATGGGCCGCCGGTGCCCTGTTCGCCGCTGCCCTCGCCGCCTCCGGCGGCACATCCGCCCAGGCGCACACGCCCGATTTCGCCTACGTCGACGCGATCCAGCAATGGCGCGACACGCGCGAAAAAGGGCTGCGCAACGACAACGGCTGGCTCACCCTCGCCGGCCGCTTCCAGATGCGACCCGGCGTCAACACCTTTGGCACCGGCAAGGACAACGACATCGTGTTTCCGCCGGAACTCAAGGGCATCGGTCCCGAGCGGCTGGGCACGCTGACAGTGGACGCCAAGGGCAAGAAAGTGACGCTCAAGCTCGCCGACGGGGTCACCATGACCAGCGGCGGCAAGCCGTTCAGCGGCGAGCGCGCGATGGGCGTGGCCACCGACAAGCGCGACTGGGTGGGCCTTGGCCGGCTGAACATGCATATTATCGAGCGCGACGGCCGCTACATCCTGCGGCTGGCCGACAACGAGTCGCTGGTGCGCAAGAATTTCCCCGGCCGCATCTGGTATCCGGTGGACGAAGCCTTCAAGGTCGAGGCGAAATTCGTCGCCTATCCGCCGGGCAAGAAGCTGGCGATCGTCAACGTGATCGACGAAGTCTCCGACGAGCCATGCCCGGGGTATGTCGAGTTCAAGCTGAAAGGCGTGACGCACAGACTGGACGTGGTGGGCGACGACAACAACGGCCTGTTCTTCGTCATGCGCGACGGCACCTCGGGGGATACCACCTATCGCCCGTCGCGCTTCCTGTACATCGAGAAAAAACCGAAGGCCGGGGAAACCGTCACCATTGATTTCAACAAGGCCTACAATCCGCCGTGCGCGTTTTCCGAGTTCACCACCTGCCCGCTGCCGCCTGAACAGAACATCATGAAGACACGCATCGAGGCCGGCGAAAAGTACCGCAAGACCGGCTGACCGGGCGCGGCCGGCCGGGCTCTATTCGTTGCGATCGACGCTGACCAGCCCCTTGCGGACGGCGTAGAGCACCAGCCCGGCAACGTCGTGGATGTCCAGGCGTTCCATCAACGCGGCGCGATGCGTCTCCACCGTCTTGACGCTCAGGTCGAGACCAAAGGCGATTTCCTTGGTGCTCTTGCCTTCGGCGATCATCTGCAGGATTTCCCGCTGCCGCGCGGTCAGCACGTCGAGCGATGAACTGTCCTGCGCCGAATTACCTTTGAGGAAACCCGCGATCACGTGTTTGGAAATGCGCGGCGAGAGGTAAATTTCGTCGCGCATCACCGCCGCGATCGCCATCTGCAGGTCCAGCGGCGCGGAATCCTTGACCAGGTAGCCGGATGCGCCGGCCTTGAGCGCGCGCAGCACGAAATCCTCGGTGGTATGCATCGACAGGATCAGCACCCGGCTGCCGGGCACTTCCGCGCGGATCTGCGCCGTCGCCTCGATGCCGTTCAATTCCTTCATCGAGATATCCATCACCACCAGGTCAGGGCGGTGCTGCCTGGCCAGCGCGACCGCGTCGCGCCCGTTGGTGGCTTCGGCAACGATCTGGGTGCCCTCCATTTCGCTGATCAGCGCGCGGATGCCGGCGAGGACAAGCACATGGTCGTCAGCCAGCAGTATGCGGATCGCGCTCAAGTTGTCTCCAGGCCAGTGTTGTCGAGGGTAAATGTCGCCTGGACCGTGGTGCCCGCATGCGCCACTGTGCGCATCTTGAGGCGACCGCCGGCCAGCAGGGCACGTTCTTCCATGCTGATCAGGCCAAGACTACCTGATTTGAGGGCGCGTTGCCGCGCCGCGTCGACGTCAAAGCCGACGCCGTCGTCGCGCACCTGCAGCTTGAGCAGGCGATCGGTTGCCGATACGACGATCTGGATGTGCTTGGCATGCGCGTGACGGGTGGCGTTGTTGAGCGCCTCCTGGGCAATCCGGTAGCAGGCACTCTCGAGCTCGGTCGGCAGGCGTGGCGGCAAGCCGCTGCAGGTGCATTCGATCTTGATGCCGGTGGCGCCCTGCTGGCGATCCACCAGCCAGCCAAGCGCATCCTCCAGCCCGAGCTGGTCAAGCTGCGGCGGCCGCAATTCAAGCGACAGGTTACGCACCTTGTCGAGCGTGCTGCCGGCAATCGACAGGCATTCATTGACCAGCGGCCGCTGTTCCTCGGTTGCGCGCTGGGATATGCGGTGCAGGCCGATTTTCAGCGCCGTCATCGACTGGCCGATGTCGTCATGCAGTTCACGCGAGATCGAGCGGCGTTCCTCCTCCTGCACGCCGAGGATGCGTTTGGACAGCACCTGCAGCCGCTTGTTGGCGTCGTGCAGCGCGATGTGCGCCAGCATGCGATCGGTCACATCCTCGTGTGAAATGACGGCGCCATCGGCGCTGCCCTCGAGCGGCATGGCGCGCGCAATGTAGCGGCGCGTGCCGTGGTCGATCTGCAGTTCGTATTCGACCGAGGCGAATTCGCTCTCGCGCGCAATCACCGCTTTCAGTGCTGCCAGGCCGCGTTCCGCCAGCTCATCGCCTTCCGCCACGGCCGCATTGAGCATGTCGAGGTAATTGCTGCCGAGCACCGCCGGCAGCTGGTAGACCGAAGCGCGCACGCTGCGGAAGTTCTCCCAGGCCTTGTTGACGGCAATGATTTTCCCGCTGCCATCGAGCACCGCAATGCGCGTTGCCAGCGAGTTGAGAATGCCGCGTTTGATCGACTCGCTGGCGCGTAACGCGCTTTCCGCCGCCGCCCGCTGGCTGCGGAACGAGCGCCTTTCGACCGCGGATTCGATCGCCCTGCCGAGCCGGCCGAGCCGGTTCTTGAGCAGATAATCGCTGGCGCCGGCCTGCATCGCCGCCACCGCCGCCTCCTCGCCGATCTGATGGGAGACGATGATGAACGGCACATCCAGCAACCGCTCATGAAGGATCTGCAACGCGCGCTCGGTGCTGAAGCGCGGCATGTGGTAATCGCTCAGGATGGCATCAAAGGGCTCGCGCGCCAGGGCGGCGACGAAGGCGTTCTCGTCCTCGACCCGCACCGAGCTGATGGTGAACGGCGCATCGCGCAGCGCGTGCAGAAGCAGCTCGGCATCGTCAGCCGAATCCTCGACAATCATCAGGCGATAGGTCGGTGCCATCTGGCTAGCCTGCCGGCGGCGGCGCGCGAAATTGCGCCGCTAGCGGGGACACGCCGGTGCACACCCGCCGGCCGGGGCGTCGGACGAGCGAACTGCAAGATGCCGTTTCACGTTTCATGTTCCACTCTTTCCAGCATTGATGCACAGTATGAACGCACCGGCGGCAAACCGCATCGGGGAATGCCCGGGGTCGGCCGGCGAAATTCCCCACCGCAGCGATCGGCGCCAGCCATCCGATCATTTCGCACCGGCCGGGCCGCAATGCGCGCCGGCCGGCTAGTAGTTCATGGTCACGGTGATGCTGTCGCTGTAGGCACCGGGAATGACATTCTGGCGCCCAAACAGCCTGCCATAGACGGTGTGGACGGCGGTTGCGGTCAGTGACGCCGACACGGTGAGCGACGACGAGACCCGGGCCGACCCGGCCGACCCGTCGCCCCACGCAATGCTGCGCAGCGGATCGCGGTAAATGCCGTACTGCAGGCGGCTTGCGCCTGACTGCAGCTCGCGGTTGGTAAAATTCCCGCTGCCGCCGCGACTGATGTCGAGTTCATAGCTGACGGTGACCGGTGCCGCGTCCAGCGCAGCCCGCGTGCAGGATACGGTCAGGCTGCCGGCCGAGTCGATCGCGTGGGCCTGATTTGACTGGTAGCTGCCGAACGCCAGTGGCGAGGCGGCCACGCTGCAGGTCGCAGCGGTCGCCGGCAGCGCGCCGGCGGCGGCCATCCAAAGCAGCATTCGCCAGCACACGCTCACGTCCGCCTCCCGGCCCGGCACACCAGCGGCCCGATGCGTGCCCGGACCTGACTGGCGTCCAGCGCCGGTATCCGGATGCTGCACGACTGCGCACCCCAGCGAACCAGCGCACTCATTTCCGCGCCCAGCCCGGTCAGCCACGCTTCGCCGCGCCCCGCCACCGGGAAACTCGCGCTGCCGAGCTCGACCTCGGCTCCCGCCGGCACCGGCTGCCCATCCTCGGTCACCAGCGTCGCCAGCGCGCCGAGCGCGTTCTCGGCGACGAATGTCAGCACCACGCCCGCGCGCCGGCCAGGCGTCACGCGCCGCTCGGGCAGCTTCAGCTCGGTGGTCAGTTTGAGGCTGGCGGTGTCCAGCGAGATGGCGTTCGACTCGAAGGCGCGCAAGCGCGGGATCACCGCAATGCCCGCGGCATCGGTGGTGGCGACGCGCTGGTTTTCGTGCATGACGTCAATGCCGCCGTGCCCCGGCACGATCACGATGCCGAACGCATCACCCAGCTGGCGCACCGCGCGAATCACGCCGCCTGCCATGATCAGGCTGCCGGTGGCGCCCAGACGGACGCTGCCGGCACCGGCCCCGGCGCTGCCATCGGCCGACCACTGGCCCGATGCGTTCTGCCAGCTGACGCCGGCATCCAGCCGTTCCCCGCCGCCGGCCGCCAGCCGCGCCCGGCCGGCGATACCACCATCCGGCGGCATGTTCTGGCGCCAGTCAAGCATGATGTTTTCGCGGCCCTCCTGTCGCGTGGCGGCAAGCGATGCGCTGGCCAGGTTGTCCAGCGGCATTGCCAGCGACACGCCAACATAATTTACGCGCGCCGAATCGGCGCGGCCGTGACTCCAGGTCGCCTGCATCGACAGTCGGCGGCCAAACTGGTGTTGATAGGTGATGGCGGTGGTGTCGCGCGCGTTGCGATCGTGGCGAGCGTCATGAACATGCACCACGCTGGCGGTGCCGGTGGTCGCAAGCGGCAGGCTGGCATTGGCGCTGATGCGCGAGCGCAGACCGGCCGGCTCGCCGATCTGCTCGAACCCGCGGCTGGCAAACTGACCGCGCATGCCAAACGAAAAACCGCGCGTTGCCCGTTCAACCGCGAGCGTGGACGCATGGCCGCGCTGTTCGCCACCGCGCACGGCGGCGGCAACGGTCGCAATCGCGACGCCGCCGAGATTTGACGTCAGGCCGGCGCCGACCACCTGTCCATCCCTGGTCACTTCGGCATGCGCCTCCAGTGTCTGCCGGTCGGACAACCCGGCCCTGACGATGGCGCGGCCGAACGCGCGGCCATAACGCGCGCTGGCCAGTGCGAAATCCTCACGCACCCGGCCGCCTTCGACGCCGGCATCAATCACCCCGCGGGCCAGCAGCGACGGACTGACATAGAACGGCACCACCAGCACCTGCTGCCGGCCCAGCGTGTCGCGCGTCACCAGCTGCACCTCGCCGGCACCATTGATGGCGGGCACATTGGCGATTTCAAACGGACCGGGCGGCAGCTGCAGGCGCGACTGCAGCTGGCCATTGATCAGCAGGTCGGCACTGGTCGGCAGGCGTGCCTCGCCGGGCACGGCCGGCAGGGCAAAGGTAACGATGTCCGGGCGGATGGAAAAATTGCTGCCATAACTCAGCCCGCCAAACCGAAAACCCCGTGCCAGCGTGCCCGATCGCGCGATGCTGTCGCCGACCACCAGCGTGCGGGCGAGCGCCGGGAAATCACGCACCCAGGCGCTTTCGTAGCGCACCAGGCGCGGGCCGCCGGATACGACCCCGGTGGTGCTGAATGAATCCGCGGCATCAAACCATACCGCTTCGACCGCCATGCCCCATGACGCCCGCTGCGAGCGGGCGGCGAACACGTTGAAGTCGTAGTTGATGAAGGCGCCGCGGCTGCTGTCGAGCACCGGTGCCGCGGCGCGGCGCAGGTCGATCCGTGCTCCGGCAAACTGCGTTGCCGCGGCCTGCACTGTCAGCACGGCGCCGTCAAAGGCGGCTTGCAGGTCGGACAAGCCGGTGAGTGTCACGTGCTCGATGTCGCCGAGCATGACGCCTGGCGCCTCGCCCAGCACCAGCTGCCAATGCCGCACATCATCGCGTCGCACCTGGATCGTGCCGTCGGGCGCCAGGCGAATCATCGCCGGTGCCCGTGGCGTGCCGTTGACCACCACCTCGGCAATGACAAACTGTCCCGCTGCCGCCCGGGCTGCCGGCGCTGTCGCGACCAGCAACACCAGAATCCACATGGCGGCGCGCAACATTACCTTGCAGCCGGCACCTTGACCGGACCGGTATCGGTTTCGGCTTCGAGCATCAGCGAATCGCCGGCCGACAGACTTGCGCCTGCCAGCGTCACCGGTTGCGTCGCGCCGGCAAGCAGGTAACCCGGGCCCTGTGCCTCGGCCAGCAGCGCGCCGTTCCCTGACCGCAGCCGCCAGCGCAGCACGCGCAGGTGCCGGTTGCCGGTATTGGCAAATTCCAGGCCGCCGGTTGCGGCACGGCGCAGCACCAGGTTGGCATTCGCGGCGCCGGCCGGCAGGACAAACACCGGGACACTGTGGCGCACCGCAACCGCCACGCTGCCGGGTGCCGCGACCGTGGTCGGCACTTCGGTGACCATCAGCCTGAAAGTCTGTTCGCGGGCCGCGTCGAAGGGCTTGGTCATGCCAACACGCAGCCGTTGTTTTGCGCCCGGCGCCAACTTGAATACCGGCGGCATCGCGATCACATCATCGGTTGGCGCAAGTTCCGCAACGCCCGCCGCCTGCTGCCAGGCCAGCACCTCGGTCTGTACCAGCGCTTCGGTTGTCCCGGTGTTTTCGATCGTCAGCGTGGCAATGCCGGCCGCCGGGCTCAGCGTCAGACGCAGCGGCGACACCGATACCGGCCCGGCATTCGCCGCAGCACTCCAGAGCCCTGCCACCACCAGCAGCCAGCGGCAGGTGCCGGCAATCGCCCGGCCGGCGGGAAATCGCATCCAGTTCCGGTTCGCAGCCATGTTCAACGCCGATCAGTACGACAGCGTGACCGTGATGGTGTCGGCGTAGGAGCCGGTCGACACCCGCTGTGCCGCCGGGATCAGGCCATACATGCCGATCGCCTTGGGCATGCCGTCGCCGGTTGCCAGGTGGTAGGTGGTGCCTGCCGAGCCGTCGCCCCAGACGCTGGAGCGCAGCGCGTCGGCATAGATGGCGTAATCAAGCGTCGCACCGGCGGGTCCGGTCATCTTGCGTGCCACGACCATCGCGCCGGATCCGGTGCCCTGGTTGAGCGTGACGGTATAGCTGGTGCCGGTGGTGCAGGTTGCGGTGATGGTGCCAACCGCATCCACGCTGGCGGAGGAAATCGAGTTGTAACTGCCGAATGCCAGCGGCGTGGCAGCCACTTCGCAACTGTCGATCACCATCGCAGTCACCGGAAAAGTGGTGGTTGCGGTCGATGCCAGCGCATTGCCGCCCACGGGCAGTGCCAGCGGAAGCGCAAGGGCAATCGCGCATTTCAAGATCTTGTTCATGTCGTGTTCCTTTCGGTAGTCGGGTGGAGTCAGTTGCTGCGTACTGGATCGCGTCGTGGTGTTTGCGCAGTCCCGGCGGGATCATCGATCCGGCGTTTTTGCGCAACTGAATGGTGACCTCCGGCACGTTTGCGGCCAATCAGGCATCGCCCGATGGCGGCCCGCCAAATCCCCCAATGGCTTCGGGCAAAGCCGCAAAGCAGCCGGGCCGGATGCCGCAATGCCAGCGGCCCGCCCGCACGGTTGCCGGTGCCTGCCTGCTTTGCCGCAGGGTTTTTGGCACGGCGTGACGGCGCTTTCCCCGATAGGTCACAGCCAGCGGACGCGGAATAATCCCCTTCATCCGCAGCAATGCCTGCACCTGACATCCAGCCTGGAAGCACACGATGGAAATGAAGCCCGCCCCGGAACAGCCCCGGCAGCATCGATGCCCGACACCGGTCAATGAATGCGCCCGCCTGCAGGCACTGCGTGAACTGGGCGTGCTCGACACGCCGGCTGAAGAAGTGTTCGACGCGATCACGCGCCAGGCCGCGCGAATCTGCGCGGCGCCGCTGGCGGTGATCAGCCTGATCGACCAGCAGCGGCAATGGTTCAAGTCGGTCAGCGGCATCGGGATACCAAGCGAGACACCGCGCAATATGGCGTTCTGCGCCCACACCATCCTTGGTACACAGGCGCTGGAAGTGCCGGACACGCAGCTGGATGCCCGCTTCTCCGCCAACCCGCTGGTCACGGGATCGCCGCATGTTCGTTTTTACGCCGGCGTGCCGCTGATCGATGCCGCCGGCCACGGCCTGGGTGCACTGTGCGTGTTTGACCAGCAGCCGCGCCGGCTTGGCGCGCAGCAACTCGATGCATTGCGCGACCTCGCGCTGCTGGTGTCCTCGCTGCTGGAAAGCCGGAAGTGCGCCGCCGAGGCGGCGCAACTGGGCCAGGTGCTGAACCAGGCCTTCCGCGAGATCCTGGTGCTGGCGCCGCACTCGCTGAAAGTCCAGCACGCCAGTGAAGGCGCATTGGCCAACCTCGACTATCAGCGCGCGGACCTGCCGCACCTGACCCTTGAAGCCATTTCCTGCGGCTATCCGCTTGACCGCCTGACCAGCCTCTCGCTCGAAACGGCAACCGGCACCTCGGTGACCTTCGAGGCCCAGCACGTACGGCGCGACGGATCAGTCTATCCGGTCGAGGTGCACGCCTCGCTGTCGTCAAGCCAGGTGGCGCCGCAGGTGGTGCTGCTTGCCAACGACATCAGCGGCCGCAGGCTTGCCGAAGACAGCCGCCGCGACATGGCGGCGCGCGACGGGATCACGCAACTGCCCAACCGCCAGTCGCTGGAAATGCACCTGTTGCGCGCCATGCAGCATGGCCGTCGCACCGGCACCCGCTGCGCGCTGGTGATGATCGAGATCGAGCGGCTGCCGGAGATTCGCCGCAGCTATGGCCAGGCAGTGATGCAGAAAGTGCTGGCCGAATTTGCCGCCCGGCTGCGCAAGTGCGTGACCGAGGCCGACCTGGTCGCGCATCTGGGCGGCGACGAGTTCGCCATCATGATCAACAGCGTCACCGAGACGCCGGCCGTCAGCCGGCTGATGGTGGCGATCCAGCGCAGCCTGGACCTGCCGTTTCATTGGGAACTCAGCCAGTTCTTCCTCAGCGCCAATGTCGGCGCCGTTTATTTTGGCGATGCCGACGAGTCGGTCGACGCACTGATCGGCCGCGCCTCCGACGCCGTGAACGAGGCCGCTCTGAGCGGCGCCCACCACCGCATTTCGGAGCCGGCCGACCGGGCGCCGGTGCGAACCACGCCGAAATACAACCTGCCACGATCCGTTGCCCACTGATTGAAGGAGCCCTGCATGCACGTCCAGCAAACTGAAACTCATGGCGCCCGCGCGTCCCAGCCGCTGCCCGGCATCGGCAGCCTGCGCGCCGACGGCGATCCCGGCAACGACGCGGTCACCGGCCTGCCCGCGCGCGCGCGCCTCGAATGGTACCTGGAACATCTGCTGATGCTGCACCGCGACCAGGACACCGTCTCGGCGCTGCTGGTGATCGAATTCAATGAACTGCGCGCCATGCGCTACGCGTTCGGCGAGGACCTGTGCAATCGATTCGTGCAGATCATCAGCGACCGGGTCCGCAGCCAGTCGACCAGCGGTAATTTCATCGCCAGCGTGTCGGCCGACGAACTGGCCTTTGTTGTCACGCGCGATGCCGGCAGGGAGCAGTGTCGGGACCTCGCCCGCCAGTTGCAGGCCCGCATCAGCGAGGGTGTCTGTATCGGCGGCCGGGAATATTTTTCCTCCGCAAGCATCGGCATCGCCTACAGCGAGCCCGGCGCCGGGTGCGCCGACTGGCTGCACCTTGCGCAGGCGGCGGTGCACGAAGCGCGCATCGGGAGTGCCGACGGTGTACGGTTTGCCGACGGCGACAGCATCCGGCAGGCGGGCGAAGAACTGGTCATGCTCAATGAGGTCCGCCTGGCCTGCCAGCGCGGCGAGTTCTATCTTGCCTACCAGCCGGTGGTCGACATGGAAAGCGGTGCGATTCGCAGCGTCGAAGCTCTGTTGCGCTGGCAAAGTCCGCGATTTGGCGACGTCAGCCCGGCGCGTTTCGTCCCGCTGCTGGAACAGTGCGGTGCCATACGCGAGGCCGGTGACTGGGTGCTGCGCACCGCCTGCCGGCAGGCACGGATCTGGAACCAGTCGGCGACGACGCCGATCCGGGTCGCGGTCAATGTGTCGGCCGCGCAACTGGAACTGCCGTCGTTCGACTCGCATCTGGTCACCATCCTCGCCGAGACCCGCTGCCGGCCGGTGTGGCTGGAAATCGAGATCACCGAAAGCGTGGTGATGCGCACGGTGGAAAGTGTGCGGCAGTGTCTGCTGGTGCTTGCCGAGCGCGGCGTAACCTTTGCCATCGACGATTTCGGCACCGGCTACTCGTCCCTCAGCCAGCTCGCCCTGCTGCCGGTCCATCACCTGAAGATTGACCGTTCGCTGATCGCCAACCTGCCGGGCGACCGCAAGGGAGCGGCGATCGTGCGGGCAATGCAGTCGCTGACCGAGGCGCTCGGCCTGAAACTGACGGTGGAGGGCATTGAACGGGACGATCAGCGGCTTTTCTTCCGCCAGGCGCAAGCCTGCAACGGCCAAGGATATCTGTTCAGCAGGCCAATGCCTGCCGGGGAGATGACCCGCATGTTGCAACAGATACCGGCTGAATGGGTTCAGGCCGCCTGACCGGAACCCGCAGCCCGCGGCTCGGCGAGCCGGATACGGATGCCGCTGCCCGCACCGTCTCGCTGCCTTGATCGGCCGCAAACACCGGCGCCGCAGCGAGTGGTAGGATTGAAAAACAGTCGATGCCGTGGATCAAGACACGACCGCGACAACGCGTTGTTCGCTGCCGCGTAACGGACTTGGCGACTGATGCCAGTCCGCGCGGCGAAACCTGCAGGAATCCGCATCATGCACGGGCCTTCGGTATCCAAAGCCAGGCACGATCACAGGCTGCGACGCAGTTCGCTGGCGGCTTTTTTCGGCCCGGAAGGTGCGTCCAACCGCAACTTTGCCCAGTCGGCGGTGCGCGGCACCGCCATCGTGCTGCTGTCGGTGACCGCGTTGACGGTCCCGACTTCGATGGCGCCGATCACATCCGGCGTTCGCGGCGGCCCGTCCGGCACCGTGGTCACCTTCGCCGTGGCGCCGCTGGCCGAGATCAGCGAGGTGCGGCATCCGGCCGAGCTGCAGATCGAGCCTCGCCATCTGGCGCAGGGCTATGTCGACCTGGACGCGGCAACCACGCTGCGCCTGTCCACCAACAGTGACGCGGTGGCCCTGCAGCTCGAGTTCAGTCCGGACGTGATCACTGCGGCACGTCTGCGTGTCGGCGATGCCGAGCAGACCATTTCGACCAGCGGTGGCGAAGCGGTCATTGCCTCGCGCCGCGCGGCCAATGTGCCGCTGTCGATCAGCTACCGCCTGTACCTGGCACGCAGCGTCCGGCCCGGCAGCCAGCCGTGGCCGTTGACGCTACGGGTATTGCCGCGCCCGGCCTAGCGCGATCCGGCAAACGCTACCGCGCCGGTTGCGGGCGGCTCGATCGCACATAACGGCCGTCAAAGGCCGTCACCCAGGTTTTGCCGCCGTCTGCCGACGTGCGCCAGTGCTGCCGCACCGAGCCATCGGCGTTCGGCGTCCAGGTGATTTCATTGACGGCATTTCGATCAGCCTTGCCGGGCGCATCCTGGTCGCTCAGGATCATGCTGCCACTGTTGAACTTTCCGTCCAGCAGCAGCGTGTTGCCCGCGCCATCGACCCAGGTTTGGTGCCAGACCTTTCGTCGCGCATCAAAGGCATTGAAGCTTTCGCCGGTAAATCCGCCGCGTCCCCTCCAGCTCTCGTGCAGCACGCAGCCGTTGAGGATCGGCCGGATCAGGTTGGAGCCGGCTTGCTTGCCATCCGCCGTGGTGACATCCCAGTCACCGACCCAGAAGTCGAACTGGCGGTGCTCCGGCGCGCTGCACGGGGTGGCCGCGGTCGACGCGGCGGTTTGCGCATACAGGTGGCCGGAAACACATAACGCCAGGACAGCAGACAAACGCAAGATTGCCGGTTTCATGGTTCCTCCGTAATGAGTCCTCACAGCGTAACCGAGGCAACGCAACCGACTGTGCCAGATTGCGTCCGGCGGATTTCAACCGCTCACCGCAGGTCGGCAGGGGTGTCGATGTCGGCCAGTACGCCCGGATCACCGGTTTCCAGCAGCAAACAGTGCGCGGCATGGCGATCCGCCACCTCGCGCGCGCCACGATCACCTTGCAGCGCCAGCAGGTCCCCGGCCAGCATTGCCGGGAAGCGTACCGGGTGGCCACGCTGCCCTTCAAATGTGGGAATCACCACCATGGTTGCCGCCTGTGGCGCCGCCAGCACCCGGCCGATGGTGGCGGGCGCGATGTAGGGCATGTCGCCGAGCGCGATCAGCCAGCCATCCGCATCGCGGCTGGCGGCCACGCCGGCGGCAATGCTGGTGCCCATGCCCTGCCCGGCCTGTGCATTCAGTACCACTTGGCAGCCGCAGTCATCGAGCACCCGCATCAGGCGTTCGTCGCGCCCGGTCACGGCGATCACCCGTCCACATGCTGCCAGCAGATTCGACGCGGCGGCCTGCACCACCAGGCGGCCGTCCGGCAGTGGCGCCAGCAGCTTCTGCGAACCAAAGCGCCGGGCAAAGCCCGCCGCCAGCAGAAGGCCGGTGAAGCTCACCGGCTCAGGCCGCGCGGGAATCGGCTGGCCCGGACATGCGCGACAGCACCAGGCCGTTGCGGGCCGCCACCAGTTCCGCCAGGATCGCCACCGCAATCTCGGGCGGGGTGCGGCTGCCGATCGCCAGTCCGACCGGGCCGTGCAGGCGCGCGACCTGCGCTTCGCCGAGATCGAGCTCCAGCAGGCGCCGGCGCCGTTCATCGGACGTCTTCACCGAGCCGACGGCACCGATGTAGAACGCATCGGTTTTCAGCGCTTCCATCAACGCCATGTCGTCGAGCTTGGGATCGTGCGAGACGGTGACGATGACGGTATGCGGATCGGGCCGGAAGGCGACCACCGCGTCATCGGGCATGCCGTCGACAAAGGTGGCGCCGGCCACCCGCCATGCGCTGCGGTATTCCTCGCGCGGGTCGCAGACGAACACCTGGAAATCCAGCGTGGCCGCGACTTCGGCCAGGTAACGGGCGATCTCGGAGGCGCCGATGATCAGCATCCGCCAGCGTGGTCCGTGGATACAGCAGAATTGGCGCGCGTCGCGTGTCGTTTCGTCGGTCGGCACTGCCGGCCGGAACGACCAGTCACCGGTTTCAAGGTCAACCACGCGCAAGAAAACCTGGCCGGCCGATATCCGCGCCAACAATTGATCGAGTTCCGCGGCCGCCAGCGACGACTCGATCACCACTTCGAGTTCGCCACCGCATGGCAGGCCGAACCTGCGCGCGTCCTCCGCGCTGACGCCGTAGCTTTGCAGCAACGGTTGCCGGCCGGAAAATTCCGCGCGCCGCGCCACCAGGTCGTCCTCGATGCAACCGCCGGAAACCGAGCCGACCACGATGCCGTCGTCGCGCATCGCCATCAGCGATCCCGGCGGACGCGGGCTGGCGCCGAAGGTCTGCGTCACCGTCACCAGCCACGCCGGCCGGCCGGCGGCCAGCCATGCGCGCATATGGGTCAGGACTTCGAGGTCGAGTGATTGCATGGTGCTGGCGCGGCTGACGCTAGCGGCTGGCCGCGCCCAGCGGGGCCGCGATCCCGGCCACACCGGTGGAGGCGGCGAGCCGGTCCAGCCCGAAATGCTCGATGATCGCCCGTCTGTAATCGTCGAAATAACTGGCCGTCAGGTTGTGGTGCGAGCCACCGTCGGCGCGAAAAAAACGCTTTGGCGCGCGCGCGGCGGCGAACAGTTTCTCGCCCATCGAGAACGGCACCACATTGTCCTGCGTGCCATGCGCGATCAGCAGCGGCACCTTGATATCGTCGATGCGGTCGATGTTGTCGAATTTTTGCGTCACCAGGAAACGCACCGGCAGGAAGCCCCAGCGCGTTTCGGCAATCATGTCCGGCACCGAGGTAAAGGCGCCCTCGAGGATCAGCCCGCTTGCATCCGGCACCTTGAGCGCCAGATTGATCGCCATCGAGCCGCCCAGCGAATGGCCGAAAATGAAGCGCCGCGAGTTGGGCGCCAGCCCGCGCAGATGTTGCCACGCCGCTTCCACGTCTTCGTTGGCGCTGGCCTCGCTGGGCGCGTTGCTGCTCAGCGCCACGCTCTTGCCGAAGCCGCGATAGTCGATTGCCAGCACCGAAAATCCCATCGTGTTCCAGCGCGGGATGCGCGTCACGCTGCCGGTCAGGTTCCAGCGCGCGCCGTGCAGGTACAGCAGCACCGGCGCGTCCGGCTGCGCAGCCGGCGACCACCAGGCATACAGTTTTTCGCCCGCATTGCCGACCGGGATCCACTGCTCGACGGTGCCGTCCGGTGCGCCACGATAGCCACGCCACTCGCCCTGCACCGGGTTAAAAATCCATTCGCCCTGCTTGGCGTCAAGATAGGCGCAACCGCCCAGCACGGCAAGGACGAAGGCGATAGCCAGGCCGCGCCAGCGGCCGGGCAGAGCAGACAAAGTTTTCATAGGCGATTAGTGTAGCCGAGGCCGGTTGAGTTCCCAAACCGATGGCGAGGTTGGTCGACCACGTCAACCGGGCATCACGCGGCGCAGTGCACCTGCGAAATGCCGTACCGTTTGCCGTCGAAAATTGAAACTCCAGCACTGGTGCGGCTCTCCGGCCACTTTCCGCCTGGAAGCCGCGCCAGTGCTGGAGTTTGTCCCAACGTTTCTAGTACTCGGCGCCCTGGAAACTCTGGTAGCCGCCGCCTCCATAATTGCCGTAACTGCGTGCCGGCTGTGGCGGGATGGCCGCGGCGGCGTCATACAGCACCACCACGTTGGGCTCGGTCAGCCAGTCGTGCAGCGACTGGATCAGCGGTTCGCTGATGCGCACCCGCCACTGTTCCGGCAGCGGCACATCGACCACCGCCTCGCCGTTGTCGTAGTGGATCAGCACCGAGCAGGCGCCGGGCTGGTTCGGTGCCAGGTGCGGCGACAGGGTGCGTCGCAGGCGCTCGCTGTCGGCCTGGCCGTTCATGAACAGTTCCAGCTTGCGGGCGTACTGGCGGCGCGCGGTGTCGATGTCGAAGATGTCTTCGGCCGTAACCCGGTTGCCGCCGGAAAAATCATCGTAGGAAACCTTGCCGCGCACGATCAGCAGCTGGTCCTCCTGCAGCATGTTGCGGCGCTTGTCGAGCACCTCGCTGTAGACCAGCACCTCGACCCGCGCGCTGCCGTCATCGAGCGACATCACGCACATCTTGCCGCGCTTGCCGTTTCGCACCCGCTGCTCATGCAGGATGCCGGCCAGCAGCGTGACGGTGTTGGGCTGGATGTCGGCCAGCTCGGTGCGGACGAACTGCCGCACTTCGGAGGCATAGCTGGTGAACGGATGGCCGGAAAGGTAAAAACCGAGTGCCTGCTTTTCCTGGATCAGCCGTTCACGCTCATTCCACGGCGCGACATTGACCAGCGTCAGCAGCTGGCCGCTCTCGTGCGTGGCCTCGCCGAACAGGCTGACCTGCTGCTTGTCGCGCTCGGCCTTGTCGGCCATCTCGATCGCCTGCGGCAGCGAGGTCAGCAGCGCGGCGCGATTGGCCTCGATCGAATCGAAGGCGCCGGCCTTGATCAATGCCTCCATCGCCCGCCGGTTGACGGTGTGACGGTCGACGCGTTTGACAAAATCGAGCAGGTCCCGGAACGGACCGCCGGCCACGCGTGCGGCGATGATGTTCTCGATCGCGCCGCGGCCGGTTCCCTTCACCGCGCCCAGGCCGTAGCGAACGGTCTTGTCATCGATCGGCTGGAAGCGATAGGTGCCGCTGTTGATGTCAGGCGGCAGGATCACCAGCTTGTTGGTCTTGGCGTCGTCGAACAGCAGCTGCACCTTGTCGGTGAAATCCATCACGCCGGACAAGTTGGCGGCCATGAATTCAGCCGGGTAATGCGCTTTCAGGAAGGCGGTGTGATAAGCCACCAGCGAGTACGCCGCCGAGTGCGACTTGTTGAAACCGTAACCGGCGAACTTCTCCATGAAGTCGAACAGCTCGGTTGCCACCTTGGGCGCGATGCCGTTCTTCTGCGCGCCCTCGCCGAAGATGGAGCGGTGCTTGGCCATCTCCTCGGCTTTTTTCTTGCCCATCGCGCGTCGCAGCAGGTCGGCGCCGCCCAGCGAATAGCCGCCGATCACCTGCGCGATCTGCATCACCTGTTCCTGGTAGATCATGATGCCGCAGGTCGGCGACAGGATCGGTTCGATGCGCGGGTCGGCGTAGGTCACCTTCTCGGCGCCGGTCTTGCGCTTCAGGTAATCCGGGATCAGGTCCATCGGGCCCGGGCGATACAGCGCGTTCAGCGCCGTCAGGTCCTCGACCGAACTGGGGCGCGCGCGCATGATGAGGTCGCGCATGCCGCGACTTTCAAACTGGAAGATGGCGCCGGTGTTGCCGGTGGCAAATATCTGGTAGGCCTTGCGGTCGTCTAGCGGCACCTTCTGGATGTCGAAATCACGGTAAGGCGCGCCATTGGGCTGGCTGCCCGGCCGCGCGCGGATCAGTTCCACCGCCTCCTCGACGATGGTCAGGGTGGTCAGGCCCAGGAAGTCGAACTTGACCAGGCCGACCGCCTCGACGTCGTCCTTGTCGTACTGGCTGACGAACGAGTCCGAGCCGTCGGCCACGTACAGCGGCGTGAAATCGGTCAGCGGGCCCGGCGCAATCAGCACGCCGCCCGCATGCATGCCGACGTTGCGGGTGATGCCTTCGAGTTTCAGCGCCAGCTCCATCAGCTCGGCCACTTCCTCCTCGGACTTCATTTTCTCGGTGAACTGCGGCTCGGCCTTGATCGCGTCCTTCAGCGTGATGCCGAGCTGGTTGGGTATCAGCTTGGCGATCGAATCGACGTAGTTGTAGCCCATGCCCAGCACCCGGCCGACGTCGCGGATCACCGCCTTGGCCGCCATGGTGCCGAAGGTGACGATCTGCGACACCGAATCGTGGCCGTACTTGTTCTTGACGTAGTCGATCACCCGGTCGCGGCCGTCCTGGCAGAAGTCGATGTCGAAGTCGGGCATCGATACCCGCTCCGGGTTGAGGAAGCGCTCGAACAGCAGGTCGTACTGCAGCGGATCGAGATCGGTGATGCCGAGCGAATACGCCACCAGCGACCCCGCGCCCGAACCGCGGCCCGGACCCACCGGCACGCCGTTGCGCTTGGCCCAGTTGATGAAGTCGGCCACGATCAGAAAGTAGCCGGGGAAGCCCATGTGGATGATGGTCTTGACCTCGAACTCCAGCCGCTGCATATAACGCGGCCGCTGCCGGTCGCGCTCGGCGGCCTCGGCATAGATGGCGGCGAGCCGCGTCTCGAGCCCGGCCTTGGCGGAATCGAGCAGGAAGTCCTCGATCGTCTCGCCGTTGGGGGTGGGAAAGTTCGGCAGCTTGGATTTGCCCAGCGAAAACTCGAAGTGGCAGCGGCGCGCGATCTCGCCGGCGTTTTCCAGCGCCTCCGGGATATCGGCGAACAGCGCGGCCATTTCCTCGCCCGACTTGAAGTACTGCTCGGGCGAGAAGTCGCGCGTGCGCCGCTTGTCGCCCAGCACTTCGCCGCGCGCGATGCACACCCGCGCTTCGTGCGCCTTGTAGTCGTCACGGTCCATGAACTGGACCGGATGCGTGGCCACCACCGGCAAATCGAGTTTCGCGGCCAGCAGCAGCGAGGCATTGACCAGCGCGTCGTCGCGCTCCCGCACCACGCGGTGAAGCTCGAGGTAGAAGCGGCCGGGGAAATCCTGCGCCCACGCTTCGGCCAGCGCCTTGGCGCGCTTCCGGTCGTCCTGCAGAATGGCCTGGCCGATGTCACCCAGTGCGGCACCGGACAGCGCGATCAGGCCGTCATTGGTCCCGGCTGACAGCCAGCTGCGCTTGACCTCGGCGCGGCCGCGCCAGATGTTTTCGCGATAGGCGCGGGTCAGCAGCTGGCACAGCTGCAGGTAGCCGGCCTGGTTGCGGCACAGCAGCAGGATGCGCGACGGCTGGTCGCGATTCTTGTCGTTCTCGACCCAGACCTCGCAGCCGATCACCGGCTGCACGCCGCGTCCGCGGGCCATCTGGAAGAACTTGACCGCGCCGAACAGGTTGCCCAGGTCGGTGATGGCCAGCGCCGGCATCCGGTCCGCCTGTGCCCGCGACACGGCTTCGTCGATGCGGACAATCGAGTCGGTGACAGAGTATTCGGTGTGTAACCGCAGGTGGGCGAAGGGGGTCATGGGCATTGCGAATTTTCGACCCCGATTTTACCACCCGCAACCTGCGCTTATTGCCCCGGCACGACAGGATTGAGACGACAATGGCCCGCGATTTCTCCCGCAATCTGTGCTAGCAGCGGCAGCGGAAAATCGTGCCCCATGCCGGGAATGATGCTGGTATGGGCGGTCCCGCCGCCCTCGCGAATGACATGCGCGGTCTCGATGCCGCAGCCGACCGGCACCAGCGGATCCTCGTCGCCGTGCAGCACCAGGGTGGGCGCCTTGATGCGGCGGACCACGGCGGTGCGGTCGCCGCTGGCGACGATGGCCATCAACTGGCGCGCCGCGCCCGGCGGGTAATTGGACCGCCGCACATGCCGCTCGCAGGCCTCGCGCAGGTGCTGCTCGTCCGGCGGGTAGCTGCGGCTGCCGATGACACGGATGATGTTCATCATGCGGCGGATCGCGCCTTCGGTGTCGCCGCGTTTCGCCGCCGGCTGCAGCAGCGCGCGGCGGGCGCGCCAGGTCGGCTGCGGCAGGCTGCGCCGGCCGGTGGTGGACATGATCGAGGTGACGCTGGCCACCTTGCCGGGAAACGCGGCGGCAAGGTTCTGCGCGATCATGCCGCCCATCGACGCCCCGACCACGTGCGGCCGCACCAGCCCCAGCGCGTCGATCAGCGCCGCCGTGTCCTGGGCCATGTCGTCGATGCGGTATGGCGCGTGCACCGGCATGTGCATCATGAAACGGACCGTCTCCAGCGCAATGTTCGGCATGCCAAGGTGATCGAGGTGGCTCGACAGGCCGACATCGCGATTGTCGAACCGCACCACGCGAAACCCTTGCTGCGCCAGCAGGTCGAGCAGCGGCTCGGGCCAGAGTACCATCTGCACCCCCAGCCCCATGATCATCAGGATGGCGGGGTCGCTGTCGTTGCCGCGCGAGTCGTAGTGAAAGGTGAGGCCGTTAGCCTGGATTTCCGGCACGGCTGCCCTAGATGATCTGGTCGCGGTGGCGGGTGTGGTCGCGGAAAAACCACTGCCGCCAGCCGCTGCGATCGAATTTCTGCCAGCCTCCCTCCACTTGCGCCAGCCGATCCGCCACCGCGTACAGCGCGGCCGGATTCATGCCGAGGCCGATGTGGCTGGCAATGACTTCGATGTTCTCGGCCTGTTTCGATTCGCGCTGCAGCGACAGCGGCCACGACACCACGCCGTCGGTGCGGCTGAAAATGGAGGTGGTCGGCACCGGCGGCGCCTCTTTCAGATGGTGCAACAGATCGGGATCCTCCAGCTTGTGACCGCTGGCGAATTCGTAAAACCGCCACGCATTGGTCGCCTTGGGATCACCTGCAAACGGCGTCCCCAGTGTGATGACGCTGCGGATATCGTCCGGCATTGCCTTGGCGAATTCGCGCGCATAGATGCCGCCAAGGCTCCAGCCGATCAGGCTCACGGTCTGGCCGGTATCGTGGTGAATCTGCTGCACCCGGTCCATGCTCTTCTGCAGCACACCTTCACGCGGGCCGAAATTGAGGCCGAGATCCCAGCCGTACGTGTCATAGCCCTGGGCCGTGAGGAAATTGCGCAGCGGCACGGTGGTCAGGTCGCCCGCTCCCAGGCCGGGAAAAACGATCACCGGGTGACCGTCGCCGCGCGGTGCGTTTTTTAGCAGCGGCCAGGCGGCCAGCGTGGCGCCAAACTCCAGCGGCGCGCGCCCTTCAAGGGCCAGCAGAAACGCGCCCGGGGCGCGCAGGGCTTCCATTTGATCCATCGTCTCTCCGAACCGGTGGTTGACGGGTGGTGCCAGCTACGTCGGGCGGTCGCTGCAATGGATGCCGCCGCATGTGTCCAATCGATTATGCACGCTTTTTCCGCGCATTCTGGCGCGCAACCGCCGTCACGGCAGGCGCCTTCGCCGCCGTCGCGGTTTTCCTTTTCAGCACGGCGGTTTTCTTTGCCGTTGACCCGGCGACCGTCTTTGTCGCCGGCCGCGCCACCGGTTTGCCGGCAGGCGGCACGGCAGCGTTGCCTTCGCTGCCGGACCGGGATTTGACCGCCGCCTTCGCGGTCGTCTTGCGCCGTGTGTCCGTCCCGGCATTGCCAGCAACCTTCTTCACCCGGGTAGCCTTGGTCTGGGCTTTCGCGGGCGCGCGCGACAGCGCCAGCAATTCCTCATGCGCTTCCTTGATGTGCCCGGCAAACCTGCGCAGGTCCGGCACCGCCTCCTTGCAGGCGATCAGGCCGTAATACAGCTTGCCGGCATAGCTCTGGATGGTGATGTTGAGCGCCAGCCCGTGGGTGACGATCGATACCGGATAGTAGGTGACGAGTTCCGCGCCGGCGAGATAAAGCGGCATCTGCGGGCCGGGCACGTTGGACACCACCACGTTGGCGACCACCGGGATGCGGTTGCTCGCCACCGCGGTACGGTAAAGCGGCGTGATCACGCTCATCAGCCAGGGGATGCCGAGCGACGGCAGGTCGGTGGGAATCAGGTTCTTCATGCCGCCGGTGAGCGCCTTGGCCTTGGTGGTGGCGGCGACGATGGCGGCGAGGCGCTTGCGCGGGTCGGCAATGTGGGTGGCCATGCTGATCAGCATCATCGTCACCTGGTTGCTTTGCGACGTGTCACCCGGCACCCGCAGGCTGGCCGGGACGCCGCCGATCATTTCCTTGGCAAGCGCGGCCTTGTTGCCGGCGAAGTAGCGGCGCAGGGCGCCGGCGCAGACCGCCAGCACGATGTCGTTGAGCTTCGCGTCGAACTGGCGCGCGATCGACTTCGTTTCCTCCAGCGGCAGTTCCACGCCGGTGAAGGCGCGCTCGCCGCTGATGGCGACGTTAAGCGACGTGCGCGGACCCAGCGCGATGCCGCCGGGGATTTTTTTCAGCAGCGACTTGGCAATCTTCTGCAGCGACTCGCCGGGCTTGAAGTCGGCCAGATGGCCGAAGCCGGTGCCCTGCTCCGACGGCGCACCGGCCTGTTTTGCCTCGGATGACGACAGCAGGCCGGCGCCGGCCGCACCGGCCAGCCGGATGGCGTCGGGCACCGCTTTCACGATCCGACTGTACTGGGCAACCGTGTTGCGGAATGCCGCACTCAACATTTTGGCGGTGGATGGCGGCAGCCGTGGCTTGGCCTTTTTTCCGGCAGGCTCCACCAGGCGCGGCTTGGCACTGGTGTCGAGAATCGCCTGCGCCAGCGCCACCCCGCCCTGTCCGTCGAGCGCGGCGTGGTGAATGCGCGAATAGAACGCCACATTGCCGTCCTGCAGGCCTTCGATCACCACGAATTCCCACAGCGGACGGTCACGGTCCATCATGCCTTCATGCAGTTTTGCAACCGCCGCATCGAGCTGCTCCTGCGTGCCCGGCTTGGGCAGCACCAGGCGGCGAATGTGATGATCGAGGTCAACCCTGGCGCCGCCGAGCCAGATCGGGTTGGCGAGGTCGAGCGGCATGAACGCGAGGCGGCGCGAAAACAGCGGCGCCAGGTGCAGGCGGCTCTCGATGTGTTTGCGGATACGCGGATAAAAACTGCCGCGATGGCCAACCGGCTTCTTCAGCAGGCTGACGCTGCCGACGTGCGCCGGCACTTCCGCGGTTTCCAGTTGCAGGAACAGGGCGTCGAGCGCGCTCAGGTGATGCATGGTTTTTCTCCTCGCCGCGCGTGGTCTTTTGTCGCTTTTTGGTGCTGGCGGCGGCCTATTCTGGCATGTTTTGAAACGCTAGCCGGCCTGCCGTTTTTGGCGGAAAAACGCCTTCAGCAGTTCGCTGCATTCATCGGCCAGCACCCCGCCGACGAAGGTCGCGTGGTGATTCAGTCTTGCCTCGGCCGGCAGGTTGATCACGCTGCCGCAGGCACCGGTTTTCGGGTCCGCCGCGCCGAACACCACCCGTTTCAGCCGCGCGTGCAGCATGGCGCCGACGCACATCATGCACGGCTCCAGCGTCACGTACAACTCGCAGTCAACCAGGCGATAGTTTTTCATTCTGTCCGCCGCTGCGCGCAGCGCGACGATTTCGGCATGGGTGGTGGGATCGGACGAGGTGATCGGTTGATTGAATCCGCGGCCGATGATGACGCCATCCTTGACCAGCACCGCGCCAACCGGCACTTCACCCGCATCCCAGGCGACACGCGCCTGCAGCAGCGCCTCGCGCATGAATGCTTCGTCGGTCGAATCAGCCATGAGGAATAAGCCTGCTCCTGCGAGCAAGCTCCAGCACTGGCGCGCTTTTCCAGCCTTTTTCGGCCTGAAAGGCGCGCCAGTGCTGGAGTCTGAGCCTGCTATGCATCGTCATGGACAAATGCATCGACCTCGATCTCCACCAGGTGCGCGGGGTCGATCAGGCGCGAGACTTCAACCATCGTCGCCGCCGGGCGCACCGCGCCGAAGAATGCGCCATGCACGCGGCCGATCGCTTCCCACTGGCCGATATCGGTCACGAACAATCGCGTACGCACCACGTCCCGCATCGATGCCCCGGCCTCGCGCAGCGCCCGCTCGATCTTCTCCAGCGCGTAACGGGTTTGCGCGGCGGCGTCGCCGGCACCGACAACTTCACCGCGGTCATCGGTGGCGGTGGTGCCGGCAACCCAGACATGATTGCCGATGCGCACCGCGCGCGAATAGCCAACCTGGGATTCCCACGTTGTGCCGGAAGAGATAAGGGTTTTTGTTGTCATGGCTCGGCTGGTGACGTACTGGCATAAAAGTGTGTTGGCATGGAATTGCCGCCGACAGGAAGCTTGAATGGCAGCGTTCCGGGCGACAGCGGCAAGTTTAACCGCCGTGCCCGCTGCTGCTGAAATGTTTCGCTCGTCCTGCCGCAGGCGCCGCGCCTGCGGCTCAGACAAACACCGCTCCGGTCGGTTGAACGCGGGCTATCGCACGGCAGACGGTCCGGCAAGTCGCTCTGCACGGGCGACAGCCTCCTCCAGCGCGCGACGCGGTGCCGAGCCATCCGCCAGCTGCGGCAGCAGCCGGCGCCAGTAATCCGCAGCGAGCGCAAATTCCCGACGTTCATACGCCGCGCTGCCGGCCATTTCCAGCGCTTTCGGGTGCGCCGGACGCAGCGCGAGCGCGCGAGAGACCAGTTCCGCCGGTCTTCCAGTCAGCCTGCCTCCCTGGGCCATGCCAAGTGCATCTGCCCAATCGCACAGCACCCCCGGATCGGCCGCCACCTTGGGTGATACCGCCACCGCTTTTTCAAAAGCGGTGGCTGCTGCTGAATAAGCTTCGGCTTCAAATTCTGCATAGCCGAGCAGCGCCCAACTGCGGCCGTCGCGCGGGTGGCGCTCGGCCCACTGGCGCAGTTCCTCCCGCGATGACCCGGGTGCACCCGCCGTCGAAACTGGCGACGCTGTTGCAGGCGGCGACGCTGTTGCAGGCGGCGTCGCTGTTGAGGGCGGCGTCGCTGTTGAGGGCGCCGGCGCTGTAGCAGCCGCCGCTCCGGCATCCCCATGCGGCGCCGGTGTGGCAGCTATCCACAGCACTACGGATGCCACTACCAGTATCGCGCAAAACGCAGCCAGCGCAGCGCGCGGACGCCAGCCACTGGCGTTTGGCGAATTGGCCGGCAGCGCAGCGTCGTCCAAACAGGCACCAATCAGCGAGTAGCCGCAGCAGAAGCGGCAGGCACGATGTTCGCAACCGGCGTCGCTGGCAGTGCGGCGCTGGTGCGACTGGCACCGCGGCGCGCCGCCATGGCGTCATCTAGCTGCTTGATGCCGGCCTGCGAAATCGTCATCGACTTGTTCAGCGACTCGACCGCTTCGTCAGGGTTGTGGAAGTGCGCCCCGTTGCTGGCGGTCCACCATTCCCAGTTGATGTGCGCCTCGTAATGCTTCTCGCGAACCTGGTTGAGGATGGACTCATCGACGCCAAGATTCTTCGCTTCCTCGAATTTGTCGATCATGCGCCCGAGCCAGAATTCGGCTTTGCGCACCTTGCCCTGCACGCGATTCTTCAACGAGTCGATCGAGTAGGCCGCCTGCTTCTCGGTCCATTCGTGACAGGTGAGGCAGGTCTCCTTGAGGTAGTTCATCGGGCTGGTCTGCCAGTGCGAGGTGAATATCTTGCCGGTCTTCGCGTCCTTCACCTTCGGCATGTGGCAATCGGCGCAGTCGGTGCCCGCGCGCTGGTGCACGCTGCCGTAATAATTCTCCGCGTCCGGATGCTGCCCCTTCCACAGCATCGCGCCGGTGATGCCATGCTTGAAATCGCGAAACTTGAGGTCGGAATAGTGCTTGCCGATGTCCGCCACCTTTTTCAGCGGGAAGTGGTTGGTGCGCGCATCCGCCATCGTCACCGCCTGGCCGGTGGTCGGGTCGGTGCCGGGATTGCAGTTGTATTCGACGTGGCACTGGGCGCACATGAGATTGGAGTCCGGTCGGGACAGCAGTCCGATCTTGCGGGTGTAGCCGCGCGTGCCCAGGTCGCGGATGTCGATCTTCGCGCCCTTCTTGTCGGCGTGCCACAGCGTGTCTTTTTCCGGCCGCGATACCGCCTGCAGCAGGCCATCGCGCACCACCCGCGGTGCCGCGCTGTGCGGGTCATGGCAGAAAAAACAGTTCAGTGAATGGTTGACGTCCTTGACGAAGTCGACCACCTTCGATGTGCGGCTCCATTTGGCGCCGGGTACCGGGTCGCCCATGTATGCCCAGTCGAGAATATGGTCGGCGCTCTTGCATGACATGCAGACCGGATTGGCGGCGGCGGCGGTGCCGGGCTTGAACGCCTTGTGATCCTGTCCCGGGTACTGGTCCTGCAGATAGCTCCAGATCTTGAAATTGCCGCCAGGCTGGGTGAGGAATTCCCAGCCCGTCTTGTTCTTGTAGCGCCCGCCGAATGCGCGATCGACCACCACCTGGTCATAGAGTGCGAAGGCGTGTGAGCGCGGTTCATTGTGTTCGCGCGTAAAGCCGTGCGGCGTCATCAGCTTCTCAAACGAGGGGTTTGGCGCGGGACCGGTTGCGAGGCCCTTTTCCTTGCGCGCGGTCTTGTTCCAGTTCATGGTGTAGAGCGTATCGAACTGGTTTTTGTGGCAATTGCCGCAGACGGCCGGATCGGTGTTGGTGGTGGGCCGCGTCTTTTCGTCCGCCAGATGCGCGTCGAGCTTGCCATGGCAATCCTTGCAGCCGACCGACTGGTGCTTGCCTTCCTGGCGGAATCCCTTGATCGGCTCGTGGCACTTGGTGTAGCAGGATGACGCCTCGTCGGCGATCGCCTTCAATGCCTTGGCATTCGGCGCCGGTGCGGTGGTGGTCAGAATCTGGGGCTTGCCGCCCTTGGCTGCCGGCGCGGCGATCGCCGCCGTCCCGCCGAACAGATACGACAAGCCGATCAGCGCCGCCAGAATATTGCGGCGACATTCGCGTGACAGGTGCATAGTGCCTCCGTCGAGGTTGGACAATACCCCGCTATGCCGGCGAATTTATCAGCAACATCGGCCGGACACTACGACCGCCGGGGAGCTATCCGCCATTGCTTTGACGCAGATCAAACCCCAACCAATCAACACTCAGTGCTGGTCGCAGTGTCGCGGCGCGCGGTGCGACAGCAACATTGCGCTGCCGCCTATTCCCACTCGCTCGTCGCCGGTGGTTTTCCGCTAACGTCATACACCACCCGATTGAATCCCCGCACTTCGTTGATGATGCGGTTCGATACCTTGCCCAGCAGGGAGTACGGCAGCTCCGCCCAGTGTGCGGTCATGAAATCGGTGGTCTGCACCGCGCGCAGCGCGACCACGTACTCGTAGGTGCGACCATCGCCCATCACGCCGACGCTCTTCACCGGCAGGAAGACCGCGAAGGCCTGCGCGACGTTGTCGTACCAGTTTTTCGGGCCCGCGTCTGCCTGC
Organism: uncultured Burkholderiales bacterium; assembly: GCA_964417885.1. Classification (GTDB taxonomy): domain Bacteria; phylum Pseudomonadota; class Gammaproteobacteria; order Burkholderiales; family Usitatibacteraceae; genus UKL13-2. The sequence goes on from CAYQKN010000008.1 coordinate 38,605, forward strand.
TCGCCCTCTCCCCCGGCACCTCTCCCGTGGACGGGCGAGGGGAGTACGGGCGTGGCGCGCAGCTCCTCAATGAAAATGGCATCGGCGCGGCGCAGCAGGTCGGCCGCCTCCTTGGTTACCTCGCCGAGGATGCGCACCCCAAGCCCCGGTCCGGGGAACGGATGGCGATACACCATGCTGCGCGGCAGGCCCAGCGCAACGCCGAGGTTGCTCACCTCGTCCTTGAGCAGCTCGCGCAGCGGTTCCAGCAGCTTCAGGTGCAGGCTTTCCGGCAGGCCGCCAACGTTGTGGTGCGATTTGATGGTGTTGGCTTTCTTGGTCTTGGCCGAGGCGCTCTCGATCACGTCGGGATAGATGGTGCCCTGCGCCAGCCACTTTGCGTTGGCCAGTTTTTTCGACTCGCGCTGGAATACCTCGACAAACACCCGGCCGATCACCTTGCGTTTCAGTTCCGGGTCGGAAACGCCCTTCAACTGCCCCATGAACTCGGCGGTCGCATCGACGTGGACGATTTTCATGTGCAGGTGATCGCCGAACATTTCCATCACCTGCTTGCCCTCGTCCAGGCGCAGCAGGCCGGTATCGACGAACACGCAGGTGAGCTGGTCGCCGATGGCGGCGTGGATCAGGGCCGCGGCCACGCTTGAATCGACGCCGCCGGACAGGCCGAGGATGACTTCGTCGCTGCCGACCTGCTCGCGGATGTGTGCCACCGCCTGCGGGATGTAGTCGGGCATGTTCCATGACCCGTCGCAGCCGCAGATCTGGTGCACGAAACGGTTGAGGATGTCGCGCCCGCGCGGGGTGTGC
>CAYQKN010000008.1:39424-55016 GCA_964417885.1 uncultured Burkholderiales bacterium
TGTGGGTGACCTCGGGATGAAACTGAACGGCGTAAAAGCCGCGTGACTCATCGGCCATCGCGGCGATCGGGCACGAGGCATTGCTGGCGATGACGTGAAATCCGGGCGGCAGCTCGTTGACCTTGTCGCCGTGGGACATCCAGACATCGAGCAGGCCGTGCCCCTGCTCGTTGCGCCGGTCCTCGATGCCATCGAACAATTTCGAGTGGCCGCGCGCGCGCACCTCGGCATAGCCGAATTCGCGCACCAGCCCGTTCTCGACCTGGCCGCCGAGCTGGGCCGCCATGGTCTGCATGCCGTAGCAGATGCCCAGCACCGGGACGCCCAGCTCGAACACCACCTGCGGCGCACGGGCGGTGTCCTGTTCGGTTACCGAGGCGTGGCTGCCGGACAAAATGATGCCCCTGGGATTGAAGGCCCGGATTGCCTCCTCCGACATGTCGAACGGATGAAGTTCGCTGTAAACGCCCGCTTCGCGCACGCGGCGCGCGATCAGCTGGGTGACCTGGGAACCGAAATCGAGGATGAGGATTTTGTCGGACATTTACTTGCCGTGTTTGCGTGTGTGGGAAGCGAAAATGGCGTGGCTGCGGAAATAGCGCCAGGCAAGGTACACCGCGCCGAAATTCAGCAGGGCGCAGACGAAGAAAACGGTGCCGATGCGAAAATCGCCGGGCGGGTAGTGACTGACGGCAGCCAGCAGCGAGGCGCCGATGATCGGGCCGATGATGACGGCCACGCTGCTGATCGATTGCAGCGAGCCCATCAGCGCGCCCTGCTCCTTCGGGTCAGTCTGCTTCGACACGATGGCTTGCAGCGCCGGGCCGGCGCCGTAGGCGAGCATGTTGATGCCGATGAAGACGTACATCATCCAGCCCTGCGTCGCCAGGCCATACAGGGCGTAGACGATGCCGCCCGAAATCAATCCGAGCAGCGACAGCCGTACTTCGCCGAATGTCTTCATCAGCCATCCGAGCAGCCCGGCTTGCACCACAGCGGCGGTCACACCGACGGCAAACAGCGAGACGCCGTTTTCCAGCGGCCCCCAGCCGAAGCGGAAGGTGGTGTACAGCACCCATGTGGTGTGCAGCAGGATCTGCGCCAGGCTGGACAGGGCAAACACCGCCACCAGGCCGCGGATTTCAACCCGCCGGGCGAGGCCGACAATGGCCGCGAACGGGTTCGCCCTGGTCCAGGAAAAAGCATTGCGCCGGTCGCGCGGCAGCGACTCCGGGACGAAGAAGTAGCCGAATATGAAATTGGCCACGCACAGTCCGGCGGCGACGTAGAACGGCAGGTGCAGGTCGATGTTGCCGAGGAAGCCGCCGAGAATCGGGCCGAAGATGAATCCCATGCCGAAGGTGGCGCCGATCATGCCGAACGCCCGCGCGCGGGTTTCGTGGGTGGTGACATCGGACACATAGGCATTGGCCACCGACACGCTGGCGGCCGACATGCCGCCGATCACGCGGCCGATGAACAGCATCGCCAGGTTGGTGGCCAGCGCGGTGGCGAAAAAGTTGATCGCCATGCCGAACATGGAAAACAGCATCACCGGCCGGCGGCCGACCTTGTCCGACAGCGCCCCCAGCACCGGCATGCAGAAAAACTGGCACAGGCCGAACACCATCACCATGATGCCGTACCAGTGCGCCTGCAGGTCGCGCCCTTCGACATACTGGCCCACCAGCACCGGCAGCACCGGCAGGGCGAGGCCGACGCCGAGCATGTCGATGAACACGCAGATCATGATGAAATGCAGCCGCACCGGCTTGGCATGGCCGCCGGCGTGGTGCGGCGTCGCGTGCACCGTGGTGCTACTTTCCAAAATTCTTCTCCCACACCGCCGCCACCACCGGATGCGATTCGGTCAGCGCCACTGCGGCTGCCAGTTTCGGGCAATGCTGGTTGAACCATGCCCGCCCCGGCCGCCAGCGGCTCACCATCGCGACGTAAATATCCAGCACCGTCATCTGCGCGCCCAACAGATAGGGTTGCGGCTGCAGGTCCGCCTCCATCAGGCCCCAGAAAAATTTCTGTTGCTCGACCGACATCTGCTTCAGCGCCTGCTGGGTCGCCTCGCCCTCGACCCAGCGCGACGGCACGTCGCCAAGATCGAACATGGCGTAAATGTTGGCGGGAATGAACACCATCCAGCGCAGAAACCGCGCATGTGCCGACTGCCCGGCCGGTACCAGCCCTGGCGCAAGGGTGCCGGCGAACAGCAGCATCGCCGCGCTTTCCGTCATCACGGTGCCGTCGTCAAGCACCAGCGTCGGCACTTTCGCCTGCGGGTTGACCCGCTTCAATTCGGCAAAATGTTCGTTCTGGTCCCAGAACGAGGTCTGCACATAGTCGTATGGCTGACCGGCAAGCTGCAGCGCCACTTCGACCGCCGCCGACCCGCACCCCGGCGAGCCAAACAGTTTCATCGCTCAGTCCACCCGGTAGTTGGGTGCTTCTTTGGTGATCTGCACATCGTGCACATGTGATTCGCGAATGCCGGCCGAGGTGATTTCGACGAACTGCGCGTTGCGGTGCATGTCCTCGATGGTCTTGCAGCCCAGATAACCCATGCTGGCGCGCAAGCCGCCAATCAACTGGTGCACCACGCCAAGCATGCTGCCCTTGTACGGCACCCGGCCCTCGACGCCCTCCGGCACAAACTTGTCGGCGTTGTTTTGCGGATCCTGGAAATAGCGGTCCGACGAGCCCTTCTGCATCGCGCCGACCGAACCCATGCCGCGGTAGCTCTTGTACGAGCGCCCCTGGAACAGTTCGATTTCTCCCGGCGCCTCCTCGGTGCCGGCGAACATGCCGCCCAGCATCACGGTCGATGCGCCGGCCGCCAGCGCCTTGGCCATGTCGCCGGAAAACCGGATGCCGCCGTCGGCAATGCACGGCACCTTGTGCACCGCCAGCGCCTCCGAAATATCGGCAATGGCGGTGATCTGCGGCACCCCCACGCCTGCCACGATGCGGGTGGTACAGATCGAGCCGGGGCCAATGCCGACCTTGACGCAATCGGCGCCGTGATCCACCAGCGCCAGCGCACCCGAGGCGGTGGCGACATTGCCGCCGATCACCTGCACCGACGGAAAATGCTTCTTCACCCACTTGACGCGATTGAGCACGTTTTTCGAGTGACCGTGCGCCGTGTCCACCACCAGCACGTCGACGCCGGCCTCGACCAGCAACTCGACCCGCTCGTCGGTGCCCTCGCCGATGCCGACCGCCGCGCCGACCAGCAGCCGACCCATGTCGTCCTTGCAGGCGTTCGGGTGCTCGCTTGACTTCAGCACGTCCTTGACCGTGATCAGACCGCGCAATTCGAATGCCTTGTTGACCACCAGCACCCGCTCCAGCCGGTGCTTGTGCATCAGCGCCAGCGCCTCTTCGCGCGTGGCACCTTCCTTGACGGTCACCAGCCGCGATTTCGGCGTCATCACGTTTTTCACCGGCTGGTCCAGTTCGGTTTCGAACCGCAGGTCACGATTGGTGACGATGCCGACCACTTTCTTGCCATCCAGCACCGGCAGGCCCGAGATCTTGTGCTTGCGCGTCAGCGCCATCACGTCGCGCACGCTCATGCTCGGCGAGACCGTGAACGGGTCCTTCACCACGCCGCTCTCGAAGCGCTTGACCTTGAATACTTCCGCCGCCTGCGCCTTGGCGGTCATGTTCTTGTGTACGATGCCGATGCCGCCCTCCTGCGCCAGTGCGATCGCAAGACGCGCTTCGGTGACGGTATCCATCGCCGCGGACAACAGCGGGATGTTCAGGTTGATGGTGGAGGTGAGGCGGGTACGAAGCGCGACATCGCGGGGAAGGACGGCAGACAGCGCGGGGATCAGCAGGACATCGTCAAACGTCAGGGCTTTTTTAACGACTTTCACGTTGTTGACTCCGACAAAACAGGCATTATACGCGAGCCGGAAAGCGGCTCAAAATCAGCCTGTTCCGGTTGACGCATGAGTCAATTGCGATTACCTTAGTGAAATTGGGCGAAGTTTGGTGGCTAACCCGTTGACAATTAATATACTTTTTGCTGTTTTGCGCCGGCTCCGCGAGATCCGCGGGACAACTGTCGCAGACGGCGCTCGCCATGCCGCGGCATGGCTAGCTGCCGCTGGCCTGGCCGCGGGCTGTGCCACCGCACCGCCGCCATCTACCGTGGCGCCGCCAGTGGTGACGATTGCGCCCGCGGTACCGGCCGTGCTCTCTGCTGAGGCCGACGCAGCACTGAAAGCCGCTGAGCTGAGCGTCAGCGAAGCGCGTCTGAAGCGCGCGCTCTGGACTGCCGCCGTGAAACAGCTGGGCCTGGCGCGGGATGCCGCCCGCGCGTTCGACAGCGCCACCACGCTTTCGCATGCACGCGAGGCCATTGCCTTGTGCAACCTGTCTCTGCAGCAACTATCGGCGCCACCGGTCAAGTGGTGAACGAAAACAAAATAAGTATCGAGGAGCAACCGACATGAAATCGCCCATCCAGCTGTTTGCCGCCATCGCCATCCTGCTTGCCACGGCCACCGTCGCCGCGCAGGTTTACAAATGGGTGGACAAGGATGGGAAGGTCCAGTACACCGACACGCCACCGCCGCCCGGCGCCACCAAGTCCGAGCCGAAGAAGGTCGACACCGGGCCCGGCAGCGGCAGCGGCGCGCCACCTGTTGCCCGCAGCCTGCAGGACCGCACCGCCGACTACGACAAGCGCAAGAAAGATGAAGCCGAGTCCGGCAAGAAGGCCGGCGACGCGGCCAAGAAAGCCGAGATCGACCAGGAAAACTGCAAGTCCGCCCGCACCGCGCTGCGCGATCTGGAAAGCGGCCGGCCGATACGCCGCTCGAACGAGCAGGGCGAGGTCACCATCATGATGGATGAAGAGCGCCAGTCTGAAATCACCAAGGCCCGCACTGCCGTCGCCGCGTCATGTAAAGACTGATTTCATGCAAGCCGTCCGCCATGTCCCGGCACTTTGTCGCGATGTTGCTGCAACGGCTTCCCGTCCTCGACTGACGGTCCTTTCAGCAAGTCTCTGGATCGCGTTGGCCGGCTTCGCCGGCAGCGCCGGCGGACAGGTCGAACCGGTGCGCGACGTGGAGGTTCGCTCCTTTATCGGCGAACCACTCAATGCCCGTATCGGCGTCAGCGCATCGTTGGAGCGCGACAGCGCGACCTGCCAGTCGGTGCTGGATCGCGGCCAGCGCAATGGCATGCTGCAGGCAGCCGACCTGCAGCTGACGATGGTGGAACTGCGTGCCGCGCGCTATCTCGAAGTCCGCAGCCGCGCGCCGATCCAAGAACCGGTGGTGCGCTTTGCACTGCGCATCGGCTGTCCGGGTGACCAGCCGGTCAATCGCGAATTCACCCTGCTGCTGGATCCGCCGCCGTTCAGCGCCGCGACCACGCTGCCGGCAAGTGCGAACCGCGGCGCCGCAAGTGATGACGCCGGTGATGCGACCATTGCCGGCAATTGGACCGTTGTTGCCGGCGATACCCTGCAGTCGATCGCGCGCGGCATCTACCCGCGCAATCGCGCGCGCCAGCGCCAGTACATGCTGGCGATGCGTGAACTGAATCCGCAACTCGGCAACCTGCGTGACGGTGAAAAGCTCGCGACCGGGGCAACACTGCGCACGCCCGACCTGAAAATGCTGTCCGGCATGCCGCCGCCGATGGGCGCCGCGGCGACTTCCGCTCCAGCAACAGCGCCTGCGCCAGCGCGCGCCGAAGCGCGCAAATCTGCCCCGCGTCCACCCGCCGGCCGCTTGGCTCCACCGGTTGCAGTGACGCCGGCGCCCGTTCAGGCAGCGGCGCCCGCCAGACCCGTGCCTGCCGCACCGACAACTCCGCCGGCAGAGACGGCGGCGACCAAAACACCTGCACCAAAGGCCGCGCCAGCCGCAGGATTCAGACTGCGACTGTCGGGCGCCGAAATTGACGTTTCTCGCAGCCGCAACATCACCGAAGAGCAGCGCCGCGAATTGCGCGAGAAACAGCTGCTGATGGATTCGGATGACCAGGTCGCGGCACTGCTCGCGCTGCGCAATACGGTGAAGCAACTTGAATCGCGGTTGAACGCGATGCAGTTGAGCCTGAGCGTGGCCACTGCCGCGCCGCCGGTCGCGACAGCGACGGCAAAGCCGGCCGCACCGGATGCGAGCGCGCCGCCGCCGCCGGCGTCCGCCGCGCCCGTTGCCCGGGCACCGGTCGACGCTGCCGCGCCAGCACCGCCGGTCGCAACTGTTGTCACGCCAGCGACCGACGCGCGCACCAGCGTGCCGCCCCAGGCCGCCAGGCCGCCGGCGACCGCGCCACGCGAAGAACCGTCTGCGTTCGACACGCTGTCGGCCACGCTGTCGTCACCGGCGATCCTTGCCGCCATTGTCGCTGCCGCCCTTGCACTGATTGGGGCCTGGTGGTGGGCCGGCCGACGCAGGCGTGAGCGCCGCAAGCCGAATGAGCGGCCTGCGACGGAAATCGATGGTAATCCGCTGCTGGCCAAAACTCCTGCCACCGCAGCGGCCACTGCCCCGCCGGTGGCTGCCGTGGACGCCGACTGGGACGACGAGCCGGCGCCGGTCAGCGCCGCCGACAATGGACCCGCCACCGGCCCGCCGATCGTGGCGGGCGATGCCGCATTCGACCGCTTCGCAGCGGATGAACCGGCGCCGGTGATGCCGGTTTTTTCGCCGCCTGCCGCGCACCAAAGCACGGTGAAGCTCGATACGCCGTTGATTTTCGACGAGACACCGGACCGCTACGTGCTCGATTCGACGCCGGCCACCACGGTCGACTTCCCGCTCGGACTCGATGACAAACCGCCGGAAGACCGTGTGCGCCGCCTGCAATACATGCATGAGCGCTATCCGGAGCTGAAGACCAACACGATTTCGATCGACGATGCCGACTCGGTGATCAATGCCGCCAGGCTCTACTACGACGAAGGCGAAGCCGGCGGCGGGCGCGACAAGGCTTGCGAGCTGCTGACGTTTGCGGTCGAGGAACGGCCGCAGGAGATCCGCTTCTGGCTGGCGCAATTCGAGATATTCCGGCTCGAGAACATGACGGCCGCGTTCGGCGAACTGGCATCCAAGTTCCACGTGCTGTTCGGTCACTCGACGGCGTGGCCGAAAGTCCGCCACATCGGCCACGAGATCGATCCGGGCAACCCGCTCTATGCCGAGTCCGGCCGGCCGTCCCTGTCGGGCGAGACGCGGTTTGACCCGATCGCCGAGAACTGGCTGAACGCGCCGATGGATTTCACTTCCGACGCGCTGATGTCGGACCTGCGGCTCGCGTTGCTGGATGACCAGAACGTGACGCGCGACGACCTGGACGGCGCCGCGGCGAAGCTGACCGCCGGCGCCGGCGCCACATAGGGAGGCGGCCATGACCATCGGCGACTTCAATGCCCTGCCCGCCGCGACGATCGCGAACATCGTCACGCTGCAGAATCGCGAGCAGCGTGCCTCCGTCATCGGCAGCATCAAGGCTTTTGCCGACGCGCCGGCACCGATTTCACCGGACCAGATTCACCAGCTGTTCGTGCTCGAAAACAGCCTCTATCCGGTGATCCAGGCGGACAAGAGCTGGTTCTTCGCCAACATCGGCAAGACTGCCGCAATCCAGTTCGCCCGTGACCTGCATGTGATGCACAGCGTGGCGGCGAAAACGCTGGAGATGCTGGTGGCTCGCCGCGGGGAGTGGTCGCAGGGCGAGGCCGACCCGCTGCTGCAGCGTGTCATTGCCTTCGCGCTCTATCACCAGGGTGCGGCGATCAAATGGTCGTTCTTCCGCCATGAACCGGTGAAGCCGACCATCTGGCCCGAGTTGCACAAGCTGTACCTGTTTGCCGATACCCACGGCTTTGCCGCCAGCCCGCTGTCGCTGTTCGCAGCCGAAGGCCCGTACCGGATTTCAGTGCTGTCGCTCTACCTGCGGGCCTTGATGCTGGACGTGCTCAACACCGGCAGCCTGACGATGCCGCAGATTGAGATCGCCGACGGCTGGCTGGCCGAATGGACCACCGAGTACGTGCTCGAGGAAGCCTACTCGCAGCGCTCGCACGCGCTGTTTGTCGACCTCGAGCGGATGGCCGGCCTGCAACTGGTGACCGGAAATGTCACCAGGCCGTCCTATCGTTATGTCCGAGTGGATGGGCTCAAGGAACAGGTCGAGTCGGTGCGCGCACAGCTGCGCACCGGCAATCCCTACCTTGGTCGCGGCGCCCCCAACATGTTTTCGATGGAGGAGCACGTCTCGCTGCTCTCGGCCATCGAGCGGCTTTACACCACACTGTTGCAGGCCAGCGCCTCGCGCATCGAGGAACGCAAGACCGTCAGCAACCTGCTGGCCGACGTGCGGCTCGGCTTCGACGAGGTGCGGCGCATCGTATCGAGCGGCAAGTCGGGCTCGTCAGCCGGCGGCGGATCGGAACTGTCGCTGCTGCCCGATGCGGAGCGTGACCAGACACCGGCGCGCTGGAAAATTCACGACATGAGCTCCAAGGGCATCGGCATGATGGTCGACCGCGCCACCGGCGAGCGGGCCAGTGTCGGCCAGCTGTTGGCGATACGTCCGGACGGTTTTACCCAATTCATGCTGGGTGTCGTGGTCCGCAAACTGACCCAGCGGGCGCTGGGGGAAACCCTGCTTGGCGTCGAACTGCTGTCTTACCGCCCGCTGCCAATCACACTCTACCGCTATGCCCACCCGCGCGACGCGATGCCGGATGCGACCAGCGCGCCGATCGACGCGATCTACGTGCCGGGCCGCGACCGCGAAGGCAAGGCCGATATCCTGGTACTGCCAAGCGGTGATTTCGGCCTGAAAAACGTGTTCAGCCTGCCCACCAGCATGGTCAATTTCCGCGTTCGCATCAACCGCGTGCTGCGCAAGGGCGGCGACTGGGTCGGTTTGCGATTCGAGGTCATCGGCAAGAAATAGACGCGACGGTCGCCCCCGAGGCTCAGGGCCGCAACGGTGGTTTCGACTTGCCGCCGCGCGCAAGCCCGGCATTTTCCCGGCGTGCTTGCTTGGGATCTGCCCGCAGCGGCTGGTAAATTTCGACGCGATCACCTTCCCGCAACGGGTGGTCGGCCTGGCGCACCTTGCCCCAGACGCCGCATGCGGCTGCCGCCGCCACCGCCTCTGCCGCCGCCGGCTCCTGTCGCCGCAGCTGGTCCAGCGCAATGCCCAGCGTGGCTGGTGCCGCCAGGCGCAGCACCAGTTCACGCGCCACGCCCGACTGTTGCCAGGCGATGCTGATCGTTAACGTCGTCACCGCGATTGTCCGTAGGTCGCATCGGCACGCGCGACGAATCGCTCGATCATGGTACTGGCGATCATGCCGAATACCGGGCCGACTGCTTTCTCCAGCAGGGCGTTCGAGAAGCCGTAATCAAGCGCCAGACTCACCTTGCAGGCAGACTCGCCCAGTGCCTGGAAGCGCCAGACGCCGTCCAGCTGGCTGAACGGCCCGTTGCGCAGTTTCATCTGCATCTGCTCGCAGCCCACGCGCGTGTTTTCGGTGGTGAACGACTGGCGAATGCCGCGGTAGTCGATATGGATGGTCGCCAGCTTGACCGACTCGCTGACATTTACCTGCTCGGTGCCACCGCACCATGGCAGGAATTCCGCATAGCGCTCAACAGCGTCGACCAGCGCGAACATGTCGGCGGCGGAATACGGGACCAGGGCGGATTTTTCAACGTGAGGCATGGTGGCTGGGGAGACGGCGACAACCCCGATTCTAGCCGACGGGTCAAACTCTCTGCGTGGGTTAGAATTCGCGCCATGAGCATCGTCGAAAACAAAAAAGCGTTTTTTGATTACTTCATTGAAGAGCGGTACGAGGCTGGCATCGTGCTCGACGGCTGGGAAGTCAAGGCCATTCGCGCCGGCCGGGCGCAGATCAAGGAAGGTTACGTCGTCCTGAAGCAGGGCGCCTTCTACCTGATCGGCGCACATATTTCCGCCCTGCCGGAGGCGTCCACTCACGTCAATCCGGACCCCGTGCGCACGCGCAAACTGCTGTTGCATGCGGAAGAAATCAGCAAACTGATTGGCAAGGTCGAGCAGCGCGGCTACACCCTGGTGCCGCTTAACCTGCATTTCTCCAAGGGCATGGTCAAGCTCGAAATCGGCCTGGCCAAGGGCAAGAAACAGCACGACAAGCGGGATGTCGAAAAAGAAAAAGACTGGAAGCGCGAGCAGGAACAGCTGATGAAGAAGCGCGTTTGACGCGGCGCCGGCCGAGTTCGCCGCCCCTGCGTATCAATCAAGGTCGCGCCGGCGCAAGGCGGCGAGACCCGCCGGTGCGCTACCCGCCGCGCTTGAGTGCGGGCCGCGCCACCTTGCCGCTGACGTTGAACGTGCCGCGATCCTGCGCCACGGTGGAACGGATTTCGGAATTCACCGTGCCCGACAACACGCTGTCCTTGATGCCGACGCTGACATTGCCGTTGGCCAGCAGCACGCCGCCGCTCAGCTTCAGTTTTTCATAGCGGATTTGGCCGTCCGAGACACGCAACTGGCCGGCCAGTTCGGCAAATTTCGATTGCCCCCCGACGCTGCCCGGCGAACGCATGACCTGCACCAGGTCGACGTTGCCGACCGCGCCCTCCTTGACCACAAAAACGCCCTGCACGGTGGGCGCGTCGAGCAGTGCGCCGACCGTCGGCGCGCTGGCCGCAAGCGTGAACTGGCCCTCGAGCCTGCCGCCAAGCGCCACGTCGCGGGTGAAGACCTCGGTAAGCTGGCCGACCTTGATCTTGTCGGCGGTGAACTCGCTGCTGACGCTGACGCCCTGCTTCCAGTCGACCCGCACGCTGCCGTTGGCGGTGCCTTCCAGCAATTTTGCCTCGACCTGCGGGAACTCGAGCGTGTCACCGACCAGCATGCCCTTGGCGGTGAGGTTGCCGATCGGCACCGGCGCGCCAATCGGCAGGTCCAGCCCGCGCGCGCTGAAATCGACCGACCAGCCGGCCACGGCACCTTCCGCCGCCGGCTTCTCCGGCGCGGCGTCGATGGTCCACTTGCCGCCCTTGGCCCGCACGCTGGCAGCAGCCAGCTTGCCACTCTTGTCGAACTTGAGGTCGGCATCGAATTCATCGATATTCATGCCGGCGACTTCGACCTTCGCCGTGCGCAAGGCAATCTTGCCGATCACGATCCCCTTGCCGCGTGCCTCGCTATTGGCCCACTTCACAGCCCGCTGCAGGGCGTCTGCTGAAACCGTCACGCCAGACAGCTCAATCGTGTCGATGACGAAGCGATCGCCGAACAGGGTGCTGATATCCATGTAGAGCTTGCCGCTGATTGCCTTGGCATCGAGCAGTTTGCCCAGCGCCACCTGGTCGAGCTTGACGTGCGGGCTCGGCAGAAGTGAAATGCGCAAGCCGCTCGAGGTGACGTCGTCGTGGATCCACTCCGCCAGGGCCTTCTCGAAGCGAGAATTGACCGCGCCCAGGGGAATCACGTGCACCAGCGCCAGCCCGGCGATCAGCAACACCACCAGGCCGATCGATATCATTTTCAGCGGGCTGACTGATTTTTTCTTGCCATAGCGTTTCGGCTTTCTGGCCGCATCCGGGTCGATGCCGGCGGCAAGATCGCGCTCCTGCTGCTCGGCCAGTTCCTTCAGCCGCGCCACCTGTGCGGCACGCTGGCGGGCCTCGGCTTCTTCCTCGGCTCGCGATTTCTCCTCGGCACGCTCGCGCGCGGCGCGCTCGACATTAAGCCGCTCCTCCGCTTCGCGGCGCTCGTCCGCAAGCCGCGCCTCGGCTTCCATTTCGACACGCTGCCGCGCTTCGGCCTGCTCGGCCGCGACGCGCGACGCGATTTCCCGCGCGCGGACTTCCGCCTGCGCCTTCTGCTCGGCCTCTTCCCGCGCCTGGCGTTCGATTTCGATCAGGGCCTGGTTCTCGCGGTCGGATTTTTCGCGCATTTCCGCTTCAATCAGCGCGCGCGCCTGCGCCTGCACCTTCGCCTCTTTCTCGGCGGCCAGCTTGGCCTGCATTTCCGCGTCGGCCTTGGCCCGTGCCTCGGCTTCTTCGCGCGCACGGGCCTCCATCCGCACCCGATTCTGTGCTTCCGCCTTGCGCCTGGCCTCGGACTCTTCTTCCGCCGCCTTGCGCGCGGTTTCCTCGGCCTTCAGACGGGCAGCCATTTCGGCAGCGGCCTTGGCCGCCATCGCGGCCTGCTCCTCGGCCGCCTTGCGTGCCTCGATCTCGACTTTTGCCTTTTCGGCGGCAATCGCGGCGATCTGCGTTTCCATCTCGGCACGAATGCGGATTTCCTGCTCGGCCAGCATGCGCTTGGCGGCGTCTTCCGCCGTCTTGCGCGCGTCCTCGGTCGCGCGGTTGAGCGATTCGCGCTCTTCGTTCAGGCGCTGTTCCAGCAACTGGCGGGCTTCCTCGCGAGCCTCCTCGTACACGGCGGCCTCGACTTCGGCGCGCCCGCCCTCTTCGACCTCCACCGCCAGTTTTTCCGCCATTTCGGCGCGAATCTTGGCCTCGATTTCCTCCTTCGACTGGTGGCGCAGATCACGCTGCGCGGCTTCCAGCTCCTGCTGCTGCCGCTTGGCGGCCGCCTCGGCCTGCACCCGCGCCTCCGCCAGCGCCTTGGCCTCGGCCTCGGCCTTGACCCTTGCCTGCGCCAGCGCCGCCGCCTCGGCTTCCGCCTTGGCCCGTGCCGCGCTGAGCAATTGCTGCTGCTGCGCCTCTTTCTCCAGCTGTTCGCGGGTCAGGCGATCGCGCGTGTCGGAAAATGCCTGGCGCTGTTTCTTTTCCTCGGCCAGTTTTGATTCAAGCTCGATGCGCGCATTTTCTGCCGCCACCTGCGCGCGACGCATTTCCTCATTCGCGCGCTGTTCGGCGTCGCGCTTGGCCTTGGCCTCGATTTCCAGCCGCGCGCGAATCTGCGCTTCACGCTCCGCGCGCGCGCGCGCTTCGGTCTGGGCTTTTTCGCGTGCCGCGGCCAGTGCCGCCTCCAGCTGCGGATCCTGCGGCGGTGCCGGGGCAAATGACGGCGCCGGCGCGGTGGCGCGTTCGACCTGGTCGGCCGACGCGGGGGTTCGATATTGCGAAGGCTTGAAGCCCTGGGTGGCGTTGAAATCGACCTTTTGCGCCAGTTTGCCCGGCGCGGTGAAATCGAAATCGTCGTCGCCGCCAAAATCGGTGAGCGGTACTTCCTGCTTGACCTCAAAGACCTTGATGAAGCCGTCTTTCTTGAGCGCGACGAGGGCTTTTTCCACCACCGGCACCGCCACATCCGCCTTGGTCGCCAGGGTCTCGACGTTTGACTTGCCGTCGATCACCTTCAGCACCTTCATCAGGTCGCGCGAAAGCGACTGGGTTTTCTGGTTGACCTGCGTGACGCCCTTGGCGGTCTTGGTGAAAATGGTTTTCAAATCCATCGCATTACTCTTTTTCCAGAGATGTTTGTCGTAGCGTCAGAAAATGAATGGCGGGCATCGCCGCCGCATCGCATCGCCCATCACCCGTCGCGTGCCGTGGGCTACGCGTTGCGAAGGTCTAATCTTCTCATGAAATCAGAACCTTGGTAGCCACACTTGTGTCACACATGATCGTCAGCGTCAGGCCGCGCCGCGGGCGCGTCAACGGCATGCCGTTGGCAGCCGTTTCAAGGAAATCAAAAGGTCCCGCAATCGTCTGGAGGCAGCTCATGTGGTACGCATCTATCCGCCGTCTGTTGTGCGTCGCAGCATTGGCATCCTTCGCCGTGCCCGCATTTGCCGATCCGCCGGCACGCGTCGGGCGCATCGCCTATTTCGACGGCAACGCGCAGTTCTATGCCGACCGCGAACAGGGCTGGCAGGCGGCGCAGCTCAATTATCCGGTGACCAGCGAGAATTCGCTCTGGATCGACGGGCCCGGGCGGGCCGAGGTTCGCATCGGCGGCGCGGCCGTGCGCATCGCCGATGACACGGTGATCGACTTCCTGTCCATCGACGACGAGCGGGTGGAGGCATTTCTTCAGCGCGGAACGGCATCCATCCGCCTGCGCCCTTATGGCAGTCTGGGCATCAGCGAACTGTTCCAGATCGAAACCAGCGAGGGCCAATTCCAGCTCGACCCCGGCGGCCGCTACCGGATCGACGCCGCGACCGATGCCGGCGAAACCCGGCTGACCGTGCTCGACGGCCGCGCCCGCTACGAAAACGGCGATACCCGGCTGACGGTCGAGCGCGGCAAGGTCCTGACGGTGCGCATGCAGGGCAGCGCGACCGAATTCCGTTTTGATAACGCGGTCGACACGGCGCTGGACCGGTGGGCCGCCGCGCGCGATCAGCAATGGGACCAGACCCATACCCGGATCACCCGCGAAAGCGTGGTGTCGCCCTACATGACCGGCTACGAAGACCTGGACGAATACGGCGAATGGTTCAATGACGCCGAATACGGCCGCGTTTGGGCGCCGCGTGTCGTCGTCAGCGGGTGGGCGCCCTATCGCTATGGCCGCTGGTCCTACGTCAGGCCATGGGGCTGGACCTGGATTGACGACGCCCCCTGGGGATTTGCACCGTTCCATTATGGCCGCTGGGTACAGGTGCGCTCACGCTGGTGCTGGACGCCGGGCACCTATCAGGCGCGTCCGGTCTATGCGCCGGCGCTGGTGGCATGGTTCGGCTCGGCGGGCGGCGGCCTGTCGATTTCGTCCGGTCCGTCGGTGGGCTGGTTCCCGCTGGCGCCGCGCGAGTACTTCGTCCCGCGCTATGCGCACAGCCCGAACTACATCCGGCGCATCAATCATGTGACCAACAACAACGTCATCATCAACCCGCCCGGCAGCTACCGCAACCACGTGCCTGGCGCGACCATTGTGCCCAATGCCACCTTCATGAACGGCAACCCGGTTGGCGCCAATCGGGTACAGCTTGCGCCGCGCGACATCGCCAGCCAGCGCCCGATCTCGCACTTCGATGCGGTGCCGGGATCGCGTCGCAATCCGCCTTCAGACATGCCCGACCGCCGGCAGGCCGACAGCCCGCGACCGCGCTTTCCGGCGCCCGGCGCGGCCAGCCCGCCACCTTACGTCGCGCCGAAAGCGTCGGGCCCGGTCCCGCCGGTGGAAAAGCGCCGCCCGGAACCGGTTCGTATCGGCCCGCTGCCGGTGCAAAAAATTACGCCCGATGCCGGACGCGGCGGCGCACTGCCGTCCGAGCCGACAGCCGCGCCCGCCCCGCGGCCGCGAGCCGTGCCACCGGTGACCGCCGCGCCGCCTGGCGGCATCCCCGCCGCACCCGCCGTCGGCAGTCGGCCGGCACCGGGCGAGCGCGAGCCGCGCACGGCCCAGCCGCCGCGCCAGATTGTCAGGCCGCCGCAGCCGGAAAGCACGCGTCCGATGCCGCCGCCAGGCGGCATCCCGGCGGCTCCCAGTGCGCCGCGACGTCCGGCCGGCATCGAACCGGGCACCGCGGTGCCCAAGCCGGTACCCGCGCCTGAGCGGGTCAACAAGCCACGCGTGGAGGTTCGCCAGGAACCACGCGAAAAGGATGGTGACGGACCCAATCGGCCGAAAAAGGACTAATCGATCTGCCGCCCGCGACGTTAGCGGCGCGGCGGCG
>CAYQKN010000009.1:0-9743 GCA_964417885.1 uncultured Burkholderiales bacterium
CTTTGAAATATAGGGTTCAACAAAAAGCTGATAGCTTTCACGATCGTGATCCGCAGATGAAAACCGCCATAAATGCGGCGGTTTCACGTGCGGTGGCGATGCCCGATCGGGCAAGGCTCAGGCGATATCGCCCTGAATAATCCGCAACATCCGCCGCAACGGTTCCGCAGCACCCCACAGCAGCTGATCGCCAATAGTGAACGCGCCCAGATACTGCGGCCCCATCGCGAGTTTGCGCACGCGGCCGACCGGGATGTTCATCGTTCCGGCTACGTTCATTGCGGTCAGATTTTTTTCGGTGGCTTCGCGCTCGTTGGGCACGAACTTCACCCACGCGTTGTCGTTCCTGATCATGTCCTCGATGTCAGCGAGCGGCACGTCCTTCTTGAGTTTGAAGGTGAGCGACTGCGAGTGGCAGCGCATGGAGCCGATGCGAACGCAGGTGGAGTCAATCGGGATTTCCGCTGACCCGAACATTGAGCCCAAGCCCATGATCTTGTTGGTTTCGGCGCCGCCCTTCCATTCCTCAAGGCTGGTGCCGTCGCCACGGTCGGCGTCGATCCACGGAATCAGGTTGCCACCGAGCGGAATGCCGCGGAAGTTGGCCGTCTCTTCAGGTGTAAACGCGCGCTGCTTGGCCGCCACCTTGCGGTCGATTTCAAGAATCGCGCTGGCTGGATCGTCGAGCAGATCCTTGACCTCGGCGTAGAGTGCGCCGTATTGCGTGAGCAGCTCGCGCATGTTCGGAGCGCCGCCGCCGGACGCCGCCTGATAAGTGGACGTTTGCATCCATTCGACAAGACCGGCCTTGTACAGCGCACCCACGCCCATCAGCATGCAGCTCACGGTGCAGTTGCCGCCGATCCAGTTGCTGATGCCCTTGGCGAGCGCCGTCTTGATGACCGGCATGTTGATCGGGTCGAGGATGATGATGGCGTCGTCTGCCATGCGCAAAATCTTCGACGCATCGATCCAGTGGCCTTTCCAGCCGGCTTCGCGCAGCGGCTTGTAGACCGCTTTCGTGTAATCGCCGCCCTGGCAGGTGATGATCACGTCCATACCTTTGAGCGCGGTAATGTCGTTGCCGTCTTTCAGAATCGGGTCGAACGTTTTGCAGCCTTCAATCTTGGGTGCCGGTTTACCGGCGGTTGATGTGCTGAAAAAGGTGGTTTCGATCGTGTCAAAGTCGCGCTCGGCGCTCATGCGTTGCATGAGAACGGAACCGACCATGCCACGCCAGCCGACTAGACCTACGCGCAGGGACATGGTTTCCTCTGTCAAAGTTTGGTTTTGCTGCGGTGCAGCGAACCGGGAAGAATAGCGTAAAACGGCCGACTTTGCCCGAAATCCGGGCAGTTGCGACGCCCGCGCAGCGATTCCACTGTTGCGGCAGCGCAATATGCGCGCCCGCATCGGATAAAATCTGTGAGTTTTCCTGCCCAGACACATTACCGCGTTCGCGGGAGCCGTTTTGGGCAGTCCAACCAAGCCTTAGAAGAAAAATCCTTTTTGGGAATCGCGGAAAGCTCATGAGCGAACCAGTCAACACATCAAGACGCCGGATGGCCATCGCTGCGGCGGCGGTGCCGGGTGCAATTACCGGTGCAGCAGTCGTCGCCCCTTTTGTCGCCACGCTTGCTCCGTCAGAGCGGGCAAAAGCTGCCGGTGCGCCGGTCGAGGTTGATATTTCGGCCATCAAGCCCGGTGAAAAGCTCAACGTCGAATGGCGTGGCAAGGTCGTCTGGGTTATGAAGCGGACTGCCGAGCAGATCGCGTCGCTCGACAAGATTCCGCCGTCGCAATTGTCAGATGCGGACTCCAAGAAGTCGATCCAGCCGGGCTACGTCAACGCAAAGACGCGTTCGATCTCTCCGGATCTGGTGGTGATGGAAGGCGTGTGCACTCATCTGGGCTGTTCGCCGACTGCGAAGTTCACCGCGGGTGAGCTGGGCAACGACTGGCTCGGCGGGTTTTACTGCCCGTGCCACGGTTCCAAATTTGACGTCGCCGGCCGTGTCTACACCGGTTCGCCGGCACCGACCAATCTGGTTATCCCGCCGCACAAGATTGACGGCACCAAGCTCGTCATCGGCATCGGCCAAGACGGCAAGGAGGCTTGAGAATCATGGCATCCAAGCACGCCTCCATGTTCACCAATCCGCTGCTGAAGTGGGTCGATGAGCGCTTCCCGATGACCGGGATGATCAAGGAACACATGACGGAGTACTACGCTCCGAAAAACTTCAACTTCTGGTACTACTTTGGCTCGCTGGCCATGCTGGTGCTGGTGATGCAGATCGTCACCGGCATCTTCCTGACGATGAATTACAAGCCGGATGCCAAGCTTGCGTTTGCCTCGGTCGAATACATCATGCGTGATGTGACCGGTGGCTGGCTGATCCGCTACCTGCATTCGACCGGCGCCTCGATGTTCTTCCTGGTCGTCTACCTGCACATGATGCGCGGGCTGATGTACGGCTCCTATCGCAAGCCGCGCGAATTGCTGTGGATCTTCGGCTGCATGATCTACCTGTGCCTGATGGCCGAGGCCTTCTTCGGCTACCTGCTGCCGTGGGGCCAGATGTCCTACTGGGGTGCGCAGGTAATCATCAACCTGTTCGCCGCCATTCCGTTTGTCGGCGAGGACCTGTCGGTCTGGATCCGCGGCGATTTCAATATCAGCGACGCGACCCTGAACCGGTTCTTTGCCTTCCACGTCATCGCCATTCCGCTGGTGCTGCTCGGTCTCGTTGCCGCCCACCTGGTCGCGCTGCATGAAGTCGGCTCCAACAACCCGGACGGCATTGAAATCAAGAAAAACCTGTCCGCCGACGGCACGCCGAAGGACGGCATTCCGTTTCACCCCTACTACACGGTGAAGGATATCGTCGGCGTGGTGGTGTTCCTGGCGGTGTTCTCGGCCATCGTGTTCTTTGCGCCGGAAATGGGCGGCTACTTCCTTGAGGCGCCGAATTTTGTCCCGGCTGACCCGCTGCAGACGCCCGCCCACATCGCGCCGGTCTGGTATTTCACGCCGTTCTACGCCATGTTGCGTGCGGTGCCGTCGATGTTTGGTTCGCAGTTCCCGGGCGTCGCCGTGATGGGAGCCGCGACCCTGATCCTGTTCGTGCTGCCGTGGCTCGACCGCGGCAAGGTCAAGTCGGTGCGCTACCGCGGCCCGATCTACAAGGCGTTTCTCACCGCGTTCGTGATCAGCTTCGTGATTCTCGGCTATCTCGGCGTGGTGCCAACCACCGTCTGGGGACAGCTGCCGAAAGGATTGCCGCTGATTGGCGCAATGGACCTGGCGACGCTGGTTGCGCGCGTGTTGACCCTGGTCTACTTCCTGTTTTTCATCCTGATGCCGTGGTACACCAAGGTCGACAAAGAGCTGCCCGAACCGGAAAGGGTGAATTACTAATGAAAACCAATCGCACCCTTTTTCGTGCCTTGCTCGCCTCGTCCTTGTCGGCGCTGGTGATTCTGTCGTCCCCGGTCCGGGCGAACGTTGCCGAGATCGCGCTCGATCGCGCGCCGATCAATCTCAACGACCAGGCTTCCCTGCAGCGCGGCGCGAAAAACTTCGTCAATTACTGCCTGAATTGCCACAACGCGGCCTACATGCGCTACAGCGCACTGACGCAAATCGGCCTCAACGAGCAGCAGATCCGCGACAACCTGATGTTCACCACCGACAAGTTCGGCGACACCATGGTGTCGGCACTCGATCCGAAAGACGCAAAGGAATGGTTCGGTGCCCAGCCGCCCGACCTGACCCTGGTCGCACGGGTCCGGGGGGCCGACTGGCTGTATTCGTTCCTGCGCAGCTTTCACCGCGACGATGCCGCGCCGAGCGGATGGAACAACGTCGTGTTCAAGAACGTTGCGATGCCGAACGTCCTGCATGACCTGCAGGGAACCCAGGTCTTGACCAAAGTCGGCGAAAAACCCGGCCATGGCGGACAGATGGATCCGGTAATGAAACTCGCGGTCGATCGTGCCGGCACCATGAGCGCGGCGGAATACGACCGGTTTGTGGCCGATCTGGTGAATTACCTGACCTACATGGGCGAACCGGTCCGCGCGCAGCGGACACAGCTTGGCATCATCGTGCTGTTCTTCCTGACCATCGCGTTTTTCATCACGCTTTGGCTCAAGCACGAGTACTGGAAAGACGTCAAATAGTTGCAACTGCACCAGCGAAGTAATCCGGCCGCGCTTTCATGCGCGGCTTGGCTTTTTAGGAATTCGAACATTTCACAGAAAGATAACAGGTAAGCCGCCATGATGACCTTGTACTCGGGAACCACCTGCCCATTCAGCCACCGCTGCCGCATTGTCTTGTATGAAAAAGGCATGGATTTCCAGATTCTTGACGTAGACCTGATGAACAAGCCGGAAGATCTGGCGGTGATGAATCCCTACAACCGCACCCCGGTGCTGGTCGAACGCGATCTGATTCTCTACGAATCAAACATCATCAACGAATACATCGACGAGCGCTTCCCGCACCCGCAATTGATGCCCGCCGACCCGGTGATGCGGGCACGCGCGCGGCTGATCCTGTTCCGCATGGAAAACGAGATTTTCAATCACGTCGACACGCTGGAACGCGGCAAGCCCAACCAGCACGAGAAGGCGCGCCTGTACATCCGTGAAAACCTGATCCAGCTGGCGCCGATTTTCGTCAAGCAGAAGCACATGCTGGGCGACGAGTTTTCAATGCTCGACGTGGCGATCGCGCCGTTGCTTTGGCGTCTCGAGCACTACCAGGTCGAGATGCCGAAGGCGGCGGCGCCGTTGCTGAAATATGCCGAGCGCCTGTTCTCGCGCCAGGCCTTCATCGACTCGATGACCGCCTCGGAAAAGGCGATGCGGAAGTAGCGGCAAGCTCATCTGGCGGGGGCGTTACTGCAACCAGGCGCGACCGGTTGCACCGGTTACGTCCGGCGGGAATGCCGCCGGTGTGACGGTTCCGCCCGATGCGTGCGGAACCGCGGCCCGCATCAGGCGCGCGGCCACACCCGAACAAACCAACCACCATGACCGAACTGTCCAACAAGCCCTACCTGATCCGCGCCATCTACGAATGGTGTGCCGACTGTGGCTACACGCCCTATCTCAGCATCAAGGTTGACCAGAACACGCGGGTGCCGATGGAATACGTCAAGAATGGCGAGATCGTGCTGTCGATCAGCCTGCAGGCGACGCGCAACCTGACGGTGGGCAACGACCTGATCCAGTTTTCCGCGCGCTTCAATGGCGTATCGCGCGAAATTGCGGTGCCAATCTATGCGGTGCAGGGAATTTTTGCGCGCGAGAATGGGCGCGGCATGTTCTTTGAGCCGGAGCCAACGCCGGAACAGGCGGCAACACCCGGGGCCGGCGCACCGGCCCTGCAGTCCGTGCCGACCAATACCGCGCCGGTGGTCGATGCCCCCGCTGCCGGAACGGACGAGCCGGATCATGCACCGGACAAACCGAAAGGCCCGCCACGCGGGAACTTGCGCGTAATCAAATGACCGCGCCGTTGCGCACCGGACACTGGTGGCAAGCGCGATTTAGTTTGCTATCCTGACCGGGTTACTTTTTATCCTGTCCCTGCCATGAGCACTTCAACCGTCGCCGAGCTCCTGAAAGACAAAGCACAGCAATCGCCCCACGGCCGGCTGTTTTCGGTCGGGCCCGATGTGCTGGTATCGGATGCGGTGGCATTGATGGTGAAAAGCGGGATCAGCTCGGTGCTGATTATGGACAAGGAAGAAATGCTCGGCCTGATTACCCTGCGCGAACTGCTGCAGGGACTCAATGCCCACGGCGGGGCGCTGATGCAGGCAAAATGTCGCAGCGTGATGAAGGTCAACCCGCCGGTCGCCAAACCCGAAGACACCACCGATCACCTGCGCGGCCTGATGACCGAGCTGCACATCACCCATGTGCCGGTGATGAACCACGGCACGCTGGTCGGCATCCTGTCATTTCACGATATCGCCCGCAGCGCCATCAAGGACGTGGATTTCGAGAACATGCTTCTCAAGCAGTACATTCGAAACTGGCCCGAGTAGCCGCGGCCCGGGACGGACAGGCGCGGAAAATTTATGCGGCCGCTGGCGCCGCGCGTCAGAACCGGAGGTCCCATGAGCCCATTCTTTCGATTTCCCGCCACGGCCAGCCTGGTCTTGCTGGCCGGTTGCAGCACCATTTTTTCACAAATCCACGGCGATTTCGACACCGCCACCACCGAGTTGAACGACTACCCGTTGCAGGTGGTCGCCATTGACGGCGAATACCAGATCAGCAACGAGCCGCGCATCGAGGCCGGCACCCACTCGCTGCTGCTGCGTTCAAAAAAACCCTCGCGGTTCCGCATCCGGGATCAAAAGACCCTGTCGTTCAAGGTTGAACCCTGTACGCGCTATTACCTTGCCGCGCGCCACGCCACGTCGCTCAGCGAGGATTGGTCGCTGGTGGTGCGAAAGCAGGAGCCGATTGGCGGATGCGATCTCGATGGCGCGCGCAAAGCCGCGCTGAAGTGACGGCGGCGCGTCAGTTGAGAAACAGCCGGTATGCCGCGTTAGCGGTCTCGTCGACGTATTCATAGCCGAGCGTTTTGAGAAATTTCGCAAAGCTGGCGCGCTCGTTTGCCGGCACCTGCAATCCGACCAGGATGCGGCCACTGTCGGCGCCATGATTGCGATAGTGAAACAGGCTGATGTTCCAGTTTGGGCTCATGCTGCTGAGGAAGGCCATCAGCGCGCCCGGCCGTTCCGGGAATTCGAACCGGTAAATGCGTTCATCCTTCGCCAAATGTGAGCGCCCACCCACCAAATAGCGCACGTGCAACTTGGCCATTTCGTTTTCTGTCAAGTCGACGGTCTTGAAACCGTGCCTATTGAAATGGGCGACAAGCTTGCGTGCCTCGCCGCGCCCGGACACGGCGACACCGACAAACAGGTGCGCCTGCTTCGCATCCGCGATGCGGTAATTGAATTCGGTCACGCTGCGCGGACCCAGCAGTTCGCAAAAGCGGCGAAAACTGCCACGTACTTCCGGCACCGTCACGGCCAGCAGGGCTTCATGGTGTTCACCGACCTCGGCGCGCTCGGCAACGAAACGCAACCGGTCGAAGTTCATGTTGGCGCCGCAGCATATCGCGACAAAAGTCTTGCCCTTGCATTTTTCGCGCTCGATGTAGCGCTTGATGCCGGCCAGCGCCAGCCCGCCAGAGGGCTCCATGATCGAGCGCGTGTCCTGGTATATGTCCTTGATCGCCGCACAGATTTCATCCGTATCGACCAGCACCACTTCGTCGACCAGCTTCTTGACCAGGCGAAAAGTCTCCTCGCCCACCTGTTTTACCGCCACCCCGTCGGCAAACAGGTTTACATGCGACAGCATCACCCGCTTGTTCGCTTTCAGCGACTGGTACATGGCATTGGAGTCATCCGGTTCGACACCGATGATTTTTGTCTTCGGCGACAGGGCCTTGACGTATGCGGCGATTCCGGCAATCAGGCCGCCGCCGCCGATCGGCACGAAAATCGCGTCGATCGGATGCTGGAACTGGCGCAGGATTTCCATCCCGATCGTGCCCTGACCGGCGATCACCAGCGGATCATCATACGGGTGCACGTAGGTCAGCCTGCGTTTTGCACACAGCTGCTTCGCATGCAATCCGGCCTCGTGATAGCTGTCGCCATGCAATACCACCTCGGCGCCGCGCCGCGCGACCGCCTGGACCTTGATCGCCGGCGTGGTGACCGGCATCACGATCGTCGCCCCGCAGCCGAGTTTCTGCGCCGCCAACGCCACGCCCTGCGCATGATTGCCGGCCGATGCACAGATCACGCCGCGCTTCAGTTGTGCCGGCGAAAGGTGTGCCATCTTGTTGTAGGCGCCGCGCAGCTTGAAGGAAAACACCGGCTGCAAGTCTTCCCGCTTCAGCAACACCTTGTTGCCCAGCGCCTCCGACAGACCTTCGCTCAGGGTCAACGGGCTTTCGATGGCAACGTCGTACACGCGAGCGCTCAAGATGCGCTTCAAATAATCCTGCTTCACATGGTTCCCTGAAAAAGTCGAATTCCGGGACAAATGTAGCAGGATTTCCGCTATTCTTTTCGCTTACCCGGGAAAAACACCTTTATGGATCAAAACGCATTCAAACAAGCCGCCGCCAAAGCAGCCATTGCCTTCGTGCCCGACGACTGCGTCATCGGCGTCGGCACCGGCTCGACGGTGAATTTTTTCATCGCCGAGCTGGCCGCGATCGCCTCACGCATCAGGGCGGCGGTATCGAGCTCGGAAGCCAGCAGCAAACTGCTGAAGGACGCCGGTATCGATGTCATCACGCTCAATGACGCCGGCACGCTGTCGCTCTACGTCGATGGCGCCGACGAGATCAACCATCACATGCACATGATCAAGGGCGGCGGTGCCGCGCTGACGCGGGAGAAGATCGTTGCCGCCGCATCGGAGAAATTCATCTGCATCGCCGACCAGTCCAAGCTGGTTGATGTGCTGGGCAAATTCCCGCTGCCGGTCGAGGTCATTCCAATGGCGCGCAGTTATGTCGCCCGGGAGCTGGTAACCCTGGGCGGCCACCCGGAATGGCGCATGAAGGAAGGCAAGGCGGTGGTCACCGACAACGGCAACTGGATTCTTGATGTCCGCGGCCTGACCATCACCCACCCGGTCGAGCTGGAATCGACCATCAACCAGATCGCCGGCGTGGTCAGCAACGGCCTGTTCGCCCGCCGCGGCGCCGATGTCGCCCTGCTGGCCGGCCCGGACGGTGTCCGCAAGCTGGTCGCGTAACGGCACCACCACCTGACGTCACATTTCTGTCACGCCGCGTCGATACACTCCATCAATTCAACCGGGCTTTTGCCCGTCAACTGGCAAAACATGGGCAACGAACACATCTCCAAGAAATTCGACGCTGAACTTGAGGCCGCGCGCGCGCGCGTGCTGCAGATGGGCGGTCTGGTCGAACAGCAAATCAGCCGCGCCATGGAGGCGCTGTCGGCCGGCGACATGGCGCTCGCCGACCAGGTCATCGCCGACGACCATCGCGTCAACGCGCTCGAGGTGGGCATCGACGAGGACTGCGTGCATATCATCGCCAAGCGCCAGCCGGCAGCCGGCGACCTGCGCATGGTGATGGCGATCATCAAGACCATCACCGATCTGGAACGGATTGGCGACGAGGCACAGAAAATCGCCCGCATGACCAAGCTGATCCACGAACAGGACCGGCGCCTGTCGACGCGCTTCTCGGAAGTGAAGTACGCCAGCACCGTGGCGCTCGACATGCTGCGCACCGCGCTGGATGCCTTTGCCCGCCTCGACATCGCCGCCGCCGCCAAGGTGGTGAAGCAGGACGCCATTGTCGACGAGCAGTTTCGTGGCGTGCTGCGACAGCTGGTGACCTTCATGATGGAAGACCCGCGCACGATCTCGGCGGCGATCGAGATCCTGTTCATCGCCAAGGCGATCGAGCGCATCGGCGATCACGCCAAGAACATGTCGGAGTACGTGGTCTACCTGGTGAAGGGCAAGGACGTGCGCCACATCACGGTCGAAGAGTTCGAGCGCGAGACACAGTCGCTGGATTGACCGCCGGCGGTCCGGCGACGTATTTCAGGCCGCGGGCGGCGGCACGAATCCCGATGCCAGGTCGGCGCCGTCGCCGAAGAAGTGCCGCTGCATCTGCTCTTCCAGGTATTTGCGCGCCTTCTGGTCTG
>CAYQKN010000009.1:9843-53176 GCA_964417885.1 uncultured Burkholderiales bacterium
CCGAAGAAGTGCCGCTGCATCTGCTCTTCCAGGTATTTGCGCGCCTTCTGGTCTGCGAGGTTGAGCCGGTTTTCATTCACCAGCCGCTTCTGGTGTTCGAGCCACTCTTTCCACGCCTGCTTGGAAACGCTCTCCCACAGCTGCTTGCCGAGCGGACCCGGGTACGGCGGAAAGTCCAGGCCTTCGGCCTCGGTTTTCAGTTTGACGCAGTTCACCATTCTTGCCATGTCATGCTCCGATTGGTTCTACAGCACCTTCGAATAGATTTTCGAACGCCGCTGATAGTTATATAAGGCCTGTTTTTCCTGGGGCAACTTGGAAACGTCACTTTCGGCGAATCCGCGCTCGACAAACCACTGCGTCGTCTGCGTGGACAGCACGAACAGCGTCTTGTAACCCTTCTCCTTGGCACGCTTTTCGGCGAAGTTCAGGATCCGCTCGCCACGGCCGCCATCGCGATAGAACGGATTGACCGCCAGGCAGGCCAGTTCCACCGCCTTGTCGCTGGGAAACGGATACAGCGCCGCGCAGCCGATGATCTCGTCCTCCTGTTCCAGCACCACGAAGCGGTCGATTTCCTTGGCAATCAGCTCTCGATCGCGCTTCACCAGCACCCCGGCGGCGACCAGCGGGTCGATGATGGCGAGAATGCCGTCCACGTCCGCCAGTTGCGCATCGCGCAGCTTGTCCGGCGACTCCAGCACGATCATGGTGCCGATGCCATGGTGGGTGAACAATTCCATCAGCAGCGCGCCGTCGACATGGCGGCTGATCAGGTGGGCGCGCTTCACGCCCTCTCGCACCGCGCGAATGGCACAGGGCAGGAACAGGCGGATGTCCTCGGTCTGGCCACCATAGCGCAGCGAACCGAGCGCTTCCTGCGCCTGCAGCGCGGTCAGCTCGGTGAGCAGTTTTTCCTTGCTGTCGGTAACACCCAGGGTCTCGGTCAGGAAAATCAGCTTCTCGGCCTTCAGCGCCACCGCCACCGAGGTCGCGACATCTTCCAGGGTGCAGTTGAAAATGTCGCCAGTCGGCGAAAACCCGATCGGCGAGATCAACACCACTTCGTCGTCATCGAGGCGCCGGTTGATGCCCTCGACATCGACCTTGCGCACCTCACCGGTGTGCATGAAGTCGACGCCATTGCGCACGCCGAGCGGCTTGGCGGTGATGAAATTGCCCGATGAGACGCGGATGTCGGCATTGGCCATCGGCGAGTTGGCCAGTTCGGTCGACAGCTTGGCTTCGATCTCCATCCTGACAATGCCATTGGCTTCCTTCACGCACTTCAGCACCGCGTCGTCGGTGACGCGCTTGCCGTCGATCAGCTTGGTGGTCACGCCGTGCTGCTTCAGCTGATCCTCCACCTGCGGGCGGGTGCCGTGCACCAGCACCACGCGAATCTCCAGGCTGACCAGAACGTTGATGTCATGGGCAAGCTGCAGCAACTCGCCATCGGACAGCACCTCGCCGCCAAAGGCAATGACGATGGTGCGGCCGCCGAACTCGTGGATGAATGGCGTCGCGCTGCGAAACCACTTCACGAACACTTCAAGTTTTTTCTGGTCGTTCTTGGCCATGGAGACGGTCCGGCATCAGGCTGATCGCGGCTGTTGCCGGATGGAAATGGGTGAGGATCATGGCGGCATGCCGCGCTGGTTCCAGCCTGGCGATGCCCCGATGCGGATTTTACGGCATCGCCGCGAACGGATCGCGTTTATCGCAAATCACCCGTCCGCGCGTTCAGGGCGGCAAGTGCGGCGAGGCCGGCGGTCTCGGTTCGCAGCACCCGCGGACCGAAACGCACCGGGATCACGTCCTGTCGCGCCGCCCGCGCGAGCTCAGCGCCGGAAAAACCGCCTTCCGGCCCGACCAGCAGCGCAATCCGGCTCTGCGCGCCGGCCGCATCCAGCAGCGAGGCGGTGGCGTCAGGCTGCAGCATCAGCCGCACGCCTTCCGCCGGCCCAGCTAGCCAGTCGTCGAGTGACTGCGGCTCCGCCACCACCGGCACGCGGTTGCGGCCGCACTGCTCGCACGCCGCGCGGGCGATGGCCCGCCAGTGCGCCGCGCGCTTCTCCGCACGGTCCGCGGACAGTTTTAGGGTTGCCCGTTCGCTGGCGACCGGCTGCACCATCGCGACGCCGAGTTCCACCGCCTTTTGCACGATCAGGTCCATCTTGTCGCTGGTCGCAAGTGCCTGCACCAGCGTGATGGCCAGCGGCGACTCGCGTTCAACCGGGTCAAAATCCAGCAGTCGCAGGCGGGTTCGGCGCTTGGCCAAATCGACTATCTCGGCGCGGAATTCACCACCCCTGCCATCGAACAGGACAATCTGCTCGGCCGGGTCCAGGCGCAGCACCTGCAAGTGGCGCGTGATGTCCTCGCCGACTTCAAACGCCGCCCCCGCCGCCAGCGGCCGTGGCAGTTCCTGCAGCGAAAAAAAGCGCGGTGATGCCACGATCGGAATGGAAACCAGACGATGGGAAACAGTGGAGTATTATAGCGGCGCACCAAAGCCCACCTCGCCCCATGTCACCTCCCGACACCGCTTCCGCACCCGCTTCAGCCGCCTTCCCGCACCCCGATCCGGCGCGCGCGGCGAATGACGACCCGGGCCGCATCGCCGCGCTGGTCGAGCCGCTGATCGCGCTGATGCGCGATGTCTCGGCACGCGAACTGATGCCCCGATTCAGGCACGTCGCCGCGGAAAAGAAGCACGACGGTTCGCTGGTCACCGAAGCGGACCGCGTCGTCGAGGCCGCCCTGGGCGAGGCGCTGCCGCACCTGTTTGACTGCCCGATGCTGGGCGAGGAAATGCCGGAATCGGAGCAAAAGCGCATCTGGCGTGAAGCGGAATGGTGCTGGTGCGTGGACCCGCTTGATGGCACCGGCAACTTCGCCAACGGCAAGCGCTATTTCGGCATCTCGGTTGCGCTGATGCATCGCCGCAAAAGCGTACTCGGCGTGGTTCTCGATCCCAACACGGACGAAGTTTTCCATGGCCTGCTGGACGGCGGCGCATGGCTGGACGGCAAGCGGATGAAGCCGACCGCGACCCGGCACCTGTCGGAAGCATCGGTCGAAGTCGGCCGCTTCAAGCGCCTCGGCCGCCTGCGCATCGCCCTGTTCGAGAACCGCCCGTTTCGCAAGCTCAGCATGAGCGGCGCGTCGGTGCTGCAGTGGTGCCACATGGCCGACAGCCGCGTCGATGCGTTTTTGCACGCCGGCGAACAACCCTGGGATTACGCCGCCGGCGCGCTGATCCTCGAGGAAGCCGGTGGTCGCATCGCCACCCTGCACCACGACGATTACTGGAAAAGCGACGGCACCGGCGACTGGTCCAAATCCGTCATCGCGGCGCGCCATCCGGCGCTGTTTGACGAATGGAAGCGCTGGGTCAGGAATCACCTGTAACGCCGATCACCAAGTGAAACTCCAGCACTGGCGCGGCTTCGCAGCCGAAAATGGCTGGAACGCCGCGCCAGTGCTGGAGTTTGATTGCTAGCGCGGCAACACCGGATAGGCCGGCGCCTTCGGCTGCCGCATCGGCTCCTTCGCCATCTTCTCGGTCAAGTAACGAATCGCCGCATCAAGCTGCGCATCGTTGCCGTTAAAGGTGGCGTGCGGCGGATTGTCGACTTCGATATCCGGCGCCACGCCGACGCCTTCGGTGATCCACATCCGCTCGCGGCCGTCATCGACAAACGACCCCAGTTCGCCGGCGCGGGCGATGCCGTTGTCGCGCAGGCGGTTCTGGTCCGACAGCCAGATGCCGGCGCCGGCAGTGGTGACGCCGATCAGCGGCGCGATGCCCAGGCGCTTCAGTCCCTGCGCCATGGTTTCGCCGTCGGAGTAGGTATGGGCGTCGATCAGCGCCACCACGTGACCACGGAAGGCGAGCTGCTGGTTTGCAATCGGCGCCTCCTCGTCGCGCGCCTGCCAAAAGTGCCAGGCGCGGCGCTGCAATTTTTCGATGATCCACGAGTCGATGCTGCCACCGTCGTTGTCGCGCAGGTCGATGATCAGCCCTTCGCGTTGGAACACGGGATAGAATTCCCGCGCCCAGCGGCCGATGTCGGGCGCGCTCATCGCTTGCAGATGCACATAGCCGATGCGCTGCTTGCCCGCCTCATCGACCCGCGCCCGCCGCTCCTGCTCCCAAGCCAGGTAGCGCAGCTCGCGGTCGCGCCGCGCGGTCACCGGCGTGGCGATCACGTCGCGCTTCCTGCCGCCGGCGTCGGCGACGGTCAGCAGCACCTGCTTGCCGACCTGGTTGCGCAGCAATTCGCCCGGCGCGACAACATTCTTTGCCGCCACACCGTTGATGCTGACGATGGTCTCGCCGACGCGCACGTTCACTTCCGGCCGGGCCAGCGGACTGCGCTCCTCCAGCAGTTCCGGATCACCATTGTGCAGACGCGTGACGCGAAAACCGGCGTCGGTCCGGACCAGGTCGGCGGCAAGTGCCGCGACATCGATCGAGTCCTCGCCCTTGCGCAGTTCGGCCGCGCCGACCTGGCTGTGCAGGATCGACAGCTGCGCGATCATCTGCGCGATCACGTCGTTCAGCTCGGCGCGGTCGGTCACGCGCTCGGCCAGCGGCTGGTAGCGCGCGCGCACCGCTTTCCAGTCAATGCCGTGCAAATTGCGGTCGTAGAAATAATCGCGATGCATGCGCCAGGCATCGATGAACATCTGCTTCCACTCCTCGCGCGGATCGACGGCGAAGCTCCAGTCGCGCAGGTTGACGGCGAACTTCACCTGTTCGGGCGGCGGTGGCGCGGACTTGCCGGCATCGAACACCCACAGTTCATTCGCCCTGCGCACCAGCAGCTTCTTTCGGTCCTGCGTCATCCGGTAACTGCGGATATCGTCGAAAAACAACTCGATGACGGGCGGGGCCGGGTTGGGCGACTCGATCGCCACCGAGCGCAACGACAGCTTGCGCTCGGTAGTGGTTTCGGTGACGACGAAAAACAGCCGCTTGCCGTCGGTCGACAACTGGCTGTAGTTGCCGGCGGGCACCGGCGCCTCGTAGAGCCGGCCGGCCAGTCCGTCGAGCTGGATCGCCACGACCTTCGGCGCTGCAGCCTTGCCTGTATCGGTCGCCGCGGATCGTGGCTCGCCCGGCGCGCTGTCCCGGTCCGACGATGGCTTCACCGTGGCCGCCTCACCCGCCGGGTCAGGCTTGGCGGGGAACGGTTTGCGCTCCGGCTCCACTTTTTTGGCAGGCTCGGTTTTCCGGTCCGGTTCCGGCTTGCGGTCCGGCTCCGGCTTTTTCTCCGGCTCGGGTTTTTGCAACTCATCCTTCGGCAGGAACGGCCAGCGCGCATTGGCATCGAGCGCCAGCGCATAGATGCGCGACTGGCGATCGAAAAACGGTTCCGGATTGCGCTGGCCCCACGGGCTGCCGACCAGGCTCTGCAGGTGGCGGTCGCCGAGGAAATACAGCCATTTGCCGTCCGGGCTGAATGCAGGGCTGCGGGCGTGATAGCGATCGCTGGTCAGCGGTGTCAGCTTGCCGGTCGCCACCTCCATCAGCTGCAGGGTTTCGAAATAGTTGGCGGCCGCCATGCCCAGCACCAGCCACCGGCTGTCGGGGGACCAGACAATCTCGTCGAACTGGTCATGCCGGTTGCGGGCGATTTCACGGTCCTCGCGGGTGGCGAGGTTGAGCAGGTAAAGGCGGCGATCCTTGTCGTGATGTGCCACCCAGCGGCCATCGGGCGATGGCACCGCGCGCAGGCGCAGCACCCTCGCGTTCTTGGTCAGCGCCAAGGCATCGCCCACGCCATTTGCCGGATAGCGGGTCAGCTCCATCTCGCCGGACTGGTCGGTAAACGCCAGCACACTGTTGCCGTCGTGACTGAAAACAGCCGCGCGCGCACGCACCTCGGACACCCGGGTCGCCTCCACCCTGCGGCCGGGGCCGACCGGCGCCACGAATACCTGGCCGCGGGCGGTGATCGCGACCCGGTCTCCAGTCGGCGAAGGCTCGATGGCGGTAACGAAATCCCACGGCGTTTTCACCCAGCGGGTGCGCAGATGTTCGAAATCGGATTGCAGGGTGATCGCAAGCCGCCGGTCAGCCCCGGTTGCCAGTTCCAGCAACTGCAGATCGGCGCCGCGTTGGTAGACGATGCGTCCGCCGTCAGCGGCCATGGCGGCCGCTCGGATATCGAATTCACGGTGTTTGGTATGCTGCCGCCAATCCTGCCCGGCCGCATTGATCGACCAGATGTTCATGGTGCCATCGCGATCCGACAGGAAGTAGATGCGCTCGCCGGCGCACATCGGCTGGCGGCTGGTGCCAGGGTGGCTGCCGGTCAGCAGCACCGCCTCGCGATCGCGGTCGTAGCGCCACAGCTTCTGCACCAGGCCGCCCTGGTAGCCCCGGACGTTTTCGCTGGTCAGCGGCAGGCGGGCAAACACCAGCGACTCGCCCAGGTAGCAGCCTTCTGCCGCCTCGTGCAGGGCAATGGCGCCGACTTCGCGACTGGCAGGATCCACGGTGAACAGCCGCTGTGCGGGCTTGCCGGCATAGCGCGCGCTGCTGTAGATGATGCGGCCTTCACGGGTCCAGCCCTGCACCAGGGCGGTATCGCCGTCGTAGGTAAGCCGCATCGGCGGTCCGCCGGCGATCGGCATCACGTACACCTCGGCCGGCCCTTCGTAGCGGGCGGTAAACGCCACCCGCGATCCGTCCGGCGAAATGGCCGGGTTCGATTCGGCGGCTGGATGCGTGGTCAGGCGCTGCGCTGTGCCGCCACTGGTGCCGGCGAGCCAGATATCGCCTTCGGCAACGAAAACGATGTTCTGACCGTGAATCGACGGCTGGCGAAAATAGCCCGCGGCGGCCGCGGCCGGCGGCGGCTGGACAAGGCAAATCGAGACGAGGCAAATCAGCAGTGCGATGCGAATGTTCATGAACGGCAACCCGGTAAGAAGTGCGACGGCAACAGGATAACGGGAACGCGGCCGGCTTTCTGTGCCAGATTGCGGCAGCGGCCATCGCCTATACGCCATTGAATCTGCTATCTTCGCTGCCATGCTTCCCGACGCCATCGATCTCAAATCCGTCCATCGCGCGCTGGTCATCAAGCTGCGCCACCACGGCGACGTACTGCTCACTTCGCCGGTGTTCCAGACCCTGAAAAACCACGCGCCGCAAGTCGAAATCGACGCGCTCGTCTACCACGACACGCGCGAGATGCTCACCGGCCATCCGGCCATCGCCAATGTGCACACGATCGACCGCGAATGGAAGCGGATGGGCATCCTGTCGCAGGCCAGCCATGAATTTGGCCTGTACCGGGCGCTCAATGCACGCAAATTCGACCTCGTGATCCACCTGACCGAACATCCGCGCGGCGCCTGGCTGACGCGGCTGCTGAAGCCCAGGTACTCGGTGGCACAGCGCGCGCAGGGGATCAACGAGGGTCGCGATTCGCGCCTTTGGAAAAAGAGCTTCACCCACACCTTCCCCTCGCCGCGCGCCACCTTCCGCCACACGGTGGAAAGCAATCTCGATGCGCTGCGGCGGCTCGGCATCTATCCGCTGGCGGCGGAGAAACAGCTGGTGCTGGTGCCCGGCGCCGAGGCCGAAAAGAAAGTCGATGCGCTGATGGCGCTGCACAACATCGGCGCCAAACGTTTCATCCATATCCATCCGACTTCACGCTGGTTTTTCAAGACCTGGCCGGCCGAGAAGTTCGCCCAGCTGATCCTCGAGCTCGGCCGCAGCGGCGAGCGCGTGGTGCTGACCGCTGCACCCACCGCCGACGAGCGCGAAATGGTGGCCGCCATCAAGCGCGAGCTGAAGGCGCCGGTGGTGGATCTGACCGGCTCGCTGT
Source organism: uncultured Burkholderiales bacterium (assembly GCA_964417885.1). Lineage (GTDB taxonomy): Bacteria > Pseudomonadota > Gammaproteobacteria > Burkholderiales > Usitatibacteraceae > UKL13-2. Next base: position 17,697 of record CAYQKN010000009.1, read on the forward strand.
CGCTGAAGGAACTGGCCGCGCTGACGGCGCGCGCGCGCGCCTTTGTCGGCGTCGATTCGGCCCCGATGCACATGGCAGCGGCAATGCAGACGCCGACCGTGGCGCTGTTCGGCCCGTCCGGTGAGCAGCACTGGGGACCGTGGGGCGTCCGGCACCGCATCGTGGTGTCGCAGGATCCGCGTCACACCTGCCGCCCCTGCGGCAACGATGGCTGCGGCGGGTCCAAGGTCAGCGAATGCCTGATGGAATTGCCGGTTGCGCAGGTGCAGGCGGCACTGAACGACCTGCTGGCCGCGGAAGTCCACCAGGCCGCATGAAAATTGCCTTCATCCGCGCCCGCTATAACCCGTTTGGCGGCGCGGAGCGTTTCCTCAACAGTGCCGCCGAGGCGCTGGTCGCGCAAGGCTCCTCGCCGACCATCATCACCCGCGCCTGGCCGGACAGCGGTCACGCCGGCATCCAGCATCGCATCGTCAACCCGCGCTATTTCACCAAGGCCGGCCGCGACCGCAGCTTCGCCGAGGCCACGCTGGCGCTATTGCAACGCGAACATTTCGACCTGGCCCAGTCGTATGAACGCATGGCCGGCTGCGACGTGTTTCATGCGGTCGATGGCGTGCACGCGGAGTGGCTGCTGCAGCGGCAACGGGTACAGGGCGGGTTAAAGCGGCTGGGGGTGCAAATCAACCCCCACCACCGCAACCTGCTCAAGGCCGAACGCGCGATGTACGCCTCGCCGCAACTGAAGGCGGTGATCTGCATTTCGCAGATGGTCAAACGCAACGTGATGCGCCACTACGGCGTGGCCGAAGACAAGTTGCACGTGATTTACGGCGAGATCGACAGCGAGAAATTCCATCCCGGCCTGCGCGCGCTGCATCGCGCCGCGTTGCGCGAGCAACTGAAGATTCCGGCCGATGCGCCGGTGGCGATATTTGTCGGCTCGGGTTTCGAGCGCAAGGGCGCGGCCGGTTTTCTGGCGACCGTCGCCAGGGTCGACGGGCTGTACGGACTGGTGGTCGGCCACGACAAGCACCTGCCGCGCTATCGCGCCCTGGCCGACCGGCTGGGACTCGGGCAGCGGGTCATGTTCACCGGCGGCATCAAGGACGTGCGGCCGTACTACGGCGCCAGCGACGTCTACCTGATGCCAACCCTTTATGAGCCGTTCGGACTGGTATTCGGCGAAGCCATGGCTTGCGGCCTGCCGGCCATCACCAGCCCGCAGGCGGGTGCGGCGGACTGGATCGCGCACGGCAGGAACGGCTTTGTCGTCGACCCGCTGGATGTCGATGGCCTGGCGCGCGCGGTGCAAGCGTCGATCGCCGATCCGGCAATGGGCGGTCGGGCGCGTGAGGCGGTGTTGCCGTATACGAAGGAAGACACGGCAATGCGGTATGGCAATTTGTACCGGCGGTTGCTGGGGTAACCAATCGGTGCGGCTTCCGTCGATTGGCGCGCGGTTGCGGTCATCGCCGCCACCCCGCCCTTCCCCGTTGCAGGGGTGGGAGCAGATCGTGCCGGCGTGCACGAACCCGCGACAGGTCGCGACCCGCATGACAACGGTAAAATAGCCCCTTCGCGCGAACGCCCGGCTCAACGGCCGCTTCGCAGCCTCCCTAACGGAAATCATCCATGGATAAAGTACTGGTCACCGGCGGCGCAGGATTCCTCGGCTCGCACCTGTGTGACAAGCTGATCGCCGATGGCGCCGACGTGTTGTGCGTCGACAATTTTTTCACCGGCACCAAGGCCAACATCGCCCACCTGCTCGACCAGCCCTATTTCGAGCTGATGCGGCATGACGTGACCTTTCCGCTGTACGTCGAAGTCGAGCGCATTTACAACCTCGCCTGTCCGGCCAGCCCGATCCACTACCAGTTCGACCCGGTGCAGACCACCAAGACCAGCGTGCACGGCGCCATCAACATGCTGGGGCTGGCCAAGCGCACCCAGGCAACGATCCTGCAGGCGTCGACGTCCGAAGTTTACGGCGACCCGGAAATTCACCCGCAAACCGAGGACTACTGGGGCCGCGTCAACCCGATCGGCCCGCGCAGCTGCTACGACGAAGGCAAGCGTTGCGCCGAGACGCTGTTTTTCGATTACCACCGCCAGCACAACCTGGCGATCAAGGTGGTGCGCATCTTCAACACCTATGGCCCGCGCATGCATCCCAACGACGGCCGCGTGGTCAGCAACTTCATCGTTCAGGCGCTGCGCGGCGAGGACGTCACCATTTACGGCGACGGCCAGCAGACGCGCAGCTTCTGCTACGTCGACGACCTGATCGACGGCATGGTGCGGATGATGAATTCGCCGGCCGCGCTGACCGGCCCGGTCAACATCGGCAACCCGGTGGAGAACACCATGCTGGAGCTGGCCGAGCTGGTGCTGAAACTGACCGGCTCGAAATCGAAGCTGGCCCGGAAGCCGCTGCCGCAGGACGACCCCAAGCAGCGTCAGCCGAACATCGAACTGGCCAAGAGCCAGCTAGGCTGGCAGCCGCGGGTGTCGCTGGAGGACGGCCTGAAAGAGACCATCGCCTATTTCAAGCGGGTGCTGTGAGCCGTTTTCCTGCCCGGCGCATGGCGCCATGACCACCACCAGCAACCGGGCGCTGTATGCGCGCCTGCTCGGCTATGTGAGGCCGTATCGCCTCGCGTTCGCCGGCAGCGTGCTGGCGATGGCGATCGGCGGCGCGGTGCAGGGTTCGTTTGCCTGGTTTCTGAACAATCTGCTCGACAAGCTGTTCGTCCAGGGCAACGAGCAGTACGCCTGGATCGCGGCGGTTGGCATTGTGGTGATATTCGTCGTCAACGGCATCTCGACCTTCATTGCCGGCTATGGCATGCAGTGGGTCGGCAACAAGGTGATCCTCGACTTTCGCAGCCAGATGTTCCAGCGCCTGATCCGCCTGCCCGAGCCGTTTTTCAGCCGCACCACCACCGGCTCGCTGATGTCGAAAGTGACCTACGACGTGCTGGGCCTGCAGGAAGCGACCACCAACACCCTGAACGCGCTGGTGCGCGGCAGCGTCACGCTGGTGGTGGCGCTGGGCTACATGTTTTTTCTCAGCTGGAAACTCACGCTGATCATTTTTGCCACGGTGCCGATCCTGGCATTGGTCATTGGCGCCTTCGCCAGGCGCTTGCGGCAGGTGAGCCGCGAATCGCAGAAAGCGCAGGGCGCGATCACCGACGTGCTGGAAGAATCGATCCGCGGCCACAAGGTGATCAAGGTGTTCGGCGGCGAAGCGTACGAGGCGCGCCGTTTTGACGCCTCGGCCAACAACATCCGCAAGCTCAGCATGAAGCACGCTGCCGCCGCCGCCGCCGGCACGCCGTTCACGCATTTTTTTGTCTCGATCGCCATCGCGCTGATCGTCTACCTCGCCGCCAGCAAGAGCCTCGGCACCGGCCTGCCGGTGGCCGACTTTGTCACCTATATCGTCGCCGCTGCCGGGCTGATCCCGCAGATCAAGGGCCTCACCGGCGTCAGCGAACAGATCCAGAAAGGCCTCGCCTCGGCCGAAAGCGCCTTCGCGCTGATCGATGCCGAACTCGAGGCCGACAGCGGTCAGATCGCACTTGACCGCGCCCGCGGCAACATCCGCTTCGATGCCGTCACGCTGCAATACGACAACCAGGGCGCGCCGGCGCTGCAGGACTTCACGCTCGACATCCAGCCGGGCGAGACCATCGCCCTGGTCGGCGCCTCCGGCGGCGGCAAGACCAGCGTGATCAACCTGCTGCCGCGCTTTTTCACGCCCGGCAGCGGCCGCATCACACTCGACGGCCACCCGCTGTCCGATATCAAGCTGACCGAATTGCGCCGCCAGATGGCGCTGGTGAGCCAGGACGTGGTGCTGTTCAACGACACGGTGGCCGCCAACATCGCCTACGGCAGCGAAGGCGCGCCGGACATGGAACGGGTGCGCCGCGCCGCCGAGGCCGCGCACTGTCTCGATTTCATCGATGCGCTGCCGGAAGGTTTCGCGACCAATATCGGCGACAACGGTGGGCGCCTGTCAGGCGGACAGCGCCAGCGCCTGGCCATCGCCCGCGCCATTTTCAAGGACGCGCCGCTGCTGCTGCTCGATGAAGCCACCTCCGCCCTCGACAGCGAATCCGAGCGCGCGGTGCAGGCGGCGCTGGACAGCCTGATGCGCGGACGCACCACGCTGGTGGTCGCGCACCGCCTGTCGACAATCGAAAACGCCGATCGCATCGTGGTGCTGGAGCGCGGCCGCATTGCCGAGATCGGCAGCCACGCCGAACTGATGGCGCGCAACGGACTCTACGCCGGGCTGCACCGGCTGCAATTTGCCGGGACCTGAACCGAATGATCGACACCCTCAACGCCAGCCGGATCACCGCCTTCCACGACCAATGCCTCGCCGCGACCCGCTGGTACCAGCAGCCCGCCCGCCATGCCGACGGCATCTGGCAGTGGATCGAGACCAATCACAAGTTCAACTCGGCGCTTTGGGACGAAGAAGACCAGGCGCGCCGCCGCGACGTGCCCGATTCGGCCATCGCCGGCAACAAGCGACACATTGATGAGTTCAACCAGAAACGCAACGATGCGGTCGAGCGCATTGACGACACGATCCTGCAGGCGCTGGCGGCGACGATGAAGCCGGCCGCGCGACTCAATTCCGAAACCGCCGGCATGATGATCGACCGGCTGTCGATCCTGTCGCTGAAATTGAAGGCGATGCACCTGCAGACGCTGCGCACCGATGTTGGCGAGGATCACGTTGCGTCCTGCCGGCAGAAACTCGAGCGCATCAGCGAGCAGCGCAGCGATCTGGGCGCATGTTTCGATCAACTGCTGGCAGACTGCATGGCCGGCCGCGCGCGATACAAGATTTATCGCCAGTTCAAGATGTACAACGACCCGGCGCTCAATCCGGCGCTGTACGGTGCCAACCTCAAATCAAGCGCGGGCTCGCAATAGCGCATCCACCTGCGCCGTGATGGTGGCGTCGCTGAAGGCATGTGCCGAGCCGCGCGTCTCGACGTAGCGGGTGCGGGCGCCGATCGGCTTCCATTGCGCGGCCGCATCCCACACATCCGCGTTCGCCAGCAGCCCCAGTACGCCGCCCGGACTGCACGAGGCGAAGTGCATCAGGCCGGAATTGGGAAATAGCGACGTGCGCGCGCGCCAGACCAGGCCGATCGCTTCCTTGAGGCCGCCACGAAACGGATGAATATAGGGCAGGCGCGCGGCCAACACCGGTTCGGCAATCGCGTCATCTCCCGGATAGAGCGGATGGTCGGCCGGGCCCGGGGTCCACATGAAGACGGTGTCGAGGCCGTGTGTCTCCTTCGCCCAGGTCGCCCAGCGCAGGATCTGTTCCGTATCGGGCTGGTGATTGGGAATGCGCGAGCCGATCCCCAATACCCAGAATGATCCCGGTGCCAATTTTTCCTCTGCCAGCCAGCGGTCGGCGAAGGCCAGGCCCGCCGCCGGCGGGGTGAATTCCGGATCAGGCAGCACCGCCGGCAGCGCCACGCCGAGCGGCGCCAGCAGGCGGGCAATGCGCACGCTCTCGTGTTCGCTTTCATCGGGCGTCAGCGGATCGGAGATTCTTGCCCGCCATGATGCATCGGTGGCGTAACCCACGGTGCGACCGGCGCCGGCATGCAATGCGCGCGCCAGCGCGCGGTGCGATTCCTCGCCGCCGGCGGCGATGGCGAAATCAAATTTCTCGCGCTTCAGGTCCAGATACAGCTTCAGCTGTGCGAACGCGGCGCCAACGTTGACCTTGCGCCCGGTGCGCACGCGGCCGAACGACCAGCGCCGATCGATGCAGGCATTACCGTCCACCACCCACAGGTTGTATTCCGCCGCCAGCAGGTGAATCTGCGCATCCGGCAACGCCGTGCGCAACAGCCGCAGCATCGGCGTGGTGACAATCATGTCGCCGAGCTTGTCGCGTTTGACGATGAGGATTTTCATGGGCAGGCGAATTGGGATGGAAAGCGCTGGCGCATTCTACCTGCTGCCGGCGGCCAGGCGCATCGAAAATTGAAGACAGAACTCCAGCACTGGCGCGCCTTTCCAGCTAAAAATGGCCTGGAAGCCGCGCCAGTGCTGGAGTTTCGATTTACACCGCGGCATGCGTTAGAGTCCACGGCAGCCTGGTCCAGCCGTCAACCATCGAAAGCGCACCGATGAAAAACTGCCTGAAAACCCTCCCGGCCCTCCTCGCACTGGCGTTCGTGACGCCCGCGGGCGCGGTCGAGGCCGACACCTGGGTATTGCGCGGGACGAAGATTTATCCGGCCCCGGACCAGCCGCCGATTGCCGACGGCGTGGTGGTGATTCGCGGCGACAAAATCCTCGCGGCGGGCGACAAGGCGGTCGTGAAAATTCCGGCCGGCGCACGCGAATCAAAATGCAGCGGCGGTTTTGTCACCGCAGGATTCCAGAACAGCCATGTGCATTTCGTCGGCGCGGCGTGGGACGATGCCGGCAAGCGGCCGGCTGCCGATCTCGCGCGCCAATTGGTCACGATGCTGACGCGCTTTGGCTATGCCAGCGTGTTTGACATCGCCTCCGATCGCGACAACACCCTGGCGCTGCGCGCGCGGATCGAGCGCGGCGAGCTTGCCGGGCCGCGCATCCTCACCGTCGGGCTGCCGCTGTTCCCGCCCAATGGCCTGCCGATCTACCTCGATCATCTGCCGCGTGAATTCCTCAATCGCCTGCCGCAACCTGCCACGGCGGCGGCTGCGGTTACGGTCGTCGGCGACAACCTGGCCGCCGGCGCCGACGGCACCAAGCTGTTCATCATCACGCCGCAGGCGCGGGGCCTGCAACGGATGAGCGCGGACATCGCCCGCGCGGCAGCCGATGAAACCCATCGCCGCGGCAAGCTGGTGTTTGCGCATCCAACCGACATTGATGGCGTTGCGGCCTCGGTCGCCGCCGGCGTCGATATCCTCGCGCACACCACGCACGGCGTGGAAACGCCATGGCCCGACGCGCTGCTGAAGCGCACGATCAGCCAGGGCGTCTCGGTGATCCCGACCTTGCAGCTGATGGGCTACGAGCTGAAGAAAGAAAATGTGCCGCCGGCGGTTACCCAGCGGCTGGTTGCGGCATCGGTCGAACACGTCAGATCATTCGCCGCGGCAGGCGGGCAGATTTTGTTCGGCACCGACGTCGGCTATATGAGCGACTTCGATCCGACGGAAGAGTATCGGCTGCTGTCGAAGGCCGGGCTGTCGGCCATGCAGATACTGGCGTCGCTGACGACCACCCCGGCCACGCGCTGGAAGGAGAGCGATCGACGCGGCCGTCTCGTCGCGAAGATGGACGCCGATCTGGTGGTGCTCGATGCCGATCCTGCGACCGACCCGGCGAATTTTGCCCGGGTCGGATGCACCATCCGGAGTGGCAAAGTGATTTATGCGGCGGCGGGGCGGGAGTGACTCGGCTTCATTCCGCGCAGACTATGTAGCCCTGGTTTCTCCGCGCCCTAGTGTGAAGGCTTGCAGCACATCTTTACCCGGTCGGGTGGGCTTGCCACCTGCCATGGCGCCCGATGACAAAGACGAATGACCAACAAACTCCAGCACTGGCGAGCTTCACAGAACAAAACCGACTGGAAAGGCGCGCCAGTGCTGGAGTTTGTGATTCGTTTGGCGTAAGCCTACTCGACCAACCCCACCGCCGGTAGCCCCGGTCGCGTGGATGGCTTGCCTGCCAGCGCGTCGCAGACGGCGGCGAATACAGTATCGACACCAATCTCGCCGATCGGCATCCTTTCATCGGCATCCGGACCCACGCGCGGGTGATCGATGGCATGCAGCGCGGCGTGCTGCAGCGGCCGGAATTTTCCACTGGGCAAGGCCGGGTGATACAGAACCACCATCGGTTTTTGCAGTGCGCTGTACAGGTGGGTGGGGCCGGTATCGACACCGATATAGAGATCGGTTGCGCTCATCACCGCGACCGTTTCACGCAGCGTGAGCCTGCCGGCAAAGCTGGTGGCCTGCCCGGTCAATTCGGCGACCAGCTGCGCCACCCGCGCCCGATCATCGGCGGAACCGTACAGCAGGAACTGCGCGCGCGGCCATTGCGACAGAATGCGTTTGGCCAGTGCGGTGAACTGCGCAATCGGCCAGTCGCGATAGGGTTTGGTGGGAAAGCTGGCGACCTGCATGCCGATCAGCGGGCCGTTGCCGTCGGCAATCACACCGTCCCGCCGCAGGCGCGCGCGGGCGGCCTCGGCTTCCGTTGCGGTGACGACGTAATCCAGCCGAAAGTCCCGCACCGGAATCCCCACCGCCTGCGGCAGCGCCAGCGTCCAGGCGACGGCGTGCACGTCCGGCCGGTGAGGCAGCTCCACGGCGGCGAACAGCTTCGCGTTCAACGCCGCGTCGCGCTGCCGCGCGGCGACAACGTGCCGCGCTTTTCGCAAGGCATAGTGCACCAGTGCCGCATCCTCACCCCAGACAAACGCCCAGTCGTACTCGGGGCCGCGCAGCACGTCGCCCCAGCCGCGGTACAGGGCGTGGCGCTTGGTGATGCCGCCGACCTTGGCCAGGTAAGGCAGGTGCTGCACCACTTCGACCCGCTTCGGGTGTCCCAGGCAGGTAAGGTGCGCCTGGGGAAAAAACCGGCTGATGCCGCGCAGTGCCGGTGTCGCCAGCAGGGTGTCGCCAATGCGGGTGACATTGATCACCAGCACGCGCCGGGCGGCGTCGGCCTGCGCGCGGCTGATGGTCGGCGCCGCGCTCATGTGCGCCGCCGTTCGGCGGCGGCGAGCTCGAACACTTCCAGCATGTGTTCGAGCATGATGTCGATGCCGAAGTGGCTGCGTGCGTAGGCGAGGCTGGCGGCACCCATCCGTTTGCGCATCGCGTGGTCGGCCATCAGGGTGGCCAGCGTGCGCGCCAGCGCCGGCGGATCGCGCGGCGGGGTCATCAGCCCGGTCTGCCGGTCCTGCACCGCCTCCGCCACGGCGCCGACCGGCGTGGCAACCACCGGCACGCCGCAGGCCATTGCCTGCATGATGCCCTGCGGCACGCCCTCGCTGCCGTAGGACGGCAGCACGAACAGATCCAGTGCCGACAGCCATTCGGGTACGTTTTCCTGGTTGCCGACCAGGCGCACGATGTCGCCCAGGCCGAGTGCGGCGACGCTGGCCTGCAGCCGCTCGCGCTCCGGCCCGTCGCCGATGATCAGCAGACGCCAGTCGGCAAAGCGCTCGCGCAGCGTCACCATCGCTTCCAGCAGGTGCTGGTGGCCTTTCCAGTCGCGCAGCGTGGCGAGGATGCCGAGGGTCGGCGCATCTTCCAGGCCCAGCTTGGCGCGCATCGCCGCCTTGTCCAGCGGCCGGAAGCGTGCGAGGTCGATGCCGGTGCGCACCGAGGTCATGCGGTCCAAAGGGTAGCCGTTGTCGCGGTGCAGCTGCTGGCGCAGTGATTCACCGGTGGTGACGATATGCGCGGTAGCAGTGCGATAGAGCCAGCGGGTGGAGGCCTTGTTGTTGATCGGCGTGGAGACGTGGCGGGTGCGCACCAGCGGCGGCGCATCGGGCAGCAGCGCCGAGGCGATGGCGACCAGCCAGCTGTCGGTCGAGCTGTGGGTGTTGATGACATCGAATTCGTGGCCGTGCCGCGCCAGCCAGCGGCGCATCGCCAGCAGCGGACCGAGGCGCTTGCGCTCGATGTCGATCGCCTCCACCGGCACTGCCATGCGTTGCGCCGCCGGCAGGATCTCGGCGCCGGCCGGCGTCAGCAGCAGCACCCGATGGCCGCGGTCGAGCATGGCGCGGGCTTCGGTCAGAATGCGGATTTCCTGTCCACCCCAGCCGGTCGAGGATTCGGTGTGCAGGATCGACAGTGGAGTATGTAGCACGGACATGGCGGGTTTCGATTGGCCGTGGCGGGAGCGGCGGATGGCTGGCCCGGGCGCCGCGTCGCGACGCTTGCCGGCAGCCGACATTGTACCGAAAGCGTCGTGCTATCCTCGGCCGATGACCGGTGACCCGCCTGACAAATTGCCCGCTGACCTCGCCGTGGCGATCGTCATCTACCGGTCGGACGCGCACTGGCTGGAGCGCACGCTGGCCTCGCTGCGTCTTGGCCTGGTCTCGGCGCATGACGATGGCGCGATCCGTGCCGCACGCGTGTATCTGGTCGACAACGGCGCGGCGAACCGCGCGTCCGCTTTCCAGCCGCTGCTGGAACACATATTTGCCGCGCCGCCATCGTGGCTGTCGGTGCTGGTCATTGCCGGCCAGGGCAATATCGGCTACGGCGCGGGCAATAACCTCGCATTCCGGCGCAATGCCGATGCGGGATTGCTGCTGGTGCTGAACCCGGATGTGGAGCTCGATCCGGCCGCGATCACAAACGGCCTGCGCCACCTGGACGCTGATGCGGACTGCGCCATGGTCACGCCGGTCGCGACCGATGCCGCAGGCGGCCCGCTCTACCTGGCCAAGACGGCGCCGCGTGTCGGCACACTGGCCCTGCGCGGGTTTGCGCCGGCGTGGGTCCGATCGCGATTCGCCGCCCGACTCGCCCGCTATGAACGCCGCGAAGCAGGATGGGATTCTGCGCTCGACGACGTCGAATTTGCCAGCGGCTGTTTCATGCTGATGCGGCGCGACGCCTTCGATCGCGTCGGCGGATTCGACGAGTCGTTCTTCCTCTACTTCGAGGATTTTGACCTGAGCGCCCGCATCAGCCGGCAGTCGCGCATCGCACGCGTGGCCGGCTGCCGCATCGTGCACGGTGGCGGTGGCGCGGGTGGCAAAGGACTCGGCCACACGCGCATGTTCATGACATCGGCGCTGCGCTTCTTTTCCAAGCACGGCTGGCGCTGGTGAGCGGGCGCCGCCTGCTCACTGGGACCTAGACGCGAATCACCACCCCGTCCTGACCGCCCCAGAAGGTATACGGCCGATAGACCAGCGCCGCGTGACCGAACGCATCCATCACCGCCTGCTCCACCACGGCGCGGGTGGTGAAGGTGGTGCCGTAGACCGCGGCGTCTAGTGATGGCGACTCGCTGCTGGCAATGAAAAAGGTGCCGTCCGCGCCAAAGGTCACGCCCAGGTGCGGCGCCACGGACTCGTTGTGCACGCTAATCACCAGCAGGCCGCCGGGCCTGACGCCGCGCGCCAGGCTTTGCAGCCACGGCTTCCACATGTTCACCGGCAGATGGGTGAACAGCGACAGCACGAACACCATGTCGTACTGCCGCGGATAGGTGATCGTCGCCGGGTCGTGTTGCGAGTAAAAGGCCTCGACGCCGAACTGCTGCTGCAGGAACTCGACCGTGCCCGGCAACACATCCGAGCAGGCCACCCGCCCAGGAATCGCCTTGACCAGGTGGCGGGTAAAGCGGCCGTAGCCGGCGGCAAATTCAAGCACGCTTTTCATGTCGGTCAACGACACGCCGGCCTCTTCGAGCAGCAGCATCAGCTCGGACAGGGTGCGCCAGCCGTCGGAGAGGTATTCGCGGATCGGATTGGCGGCGATCGGGTGACGGGTGAAGAAATGGAATATGTCGTCACGCGGATCGATCCGGCAGTTGATGCGCATCCACAGGCTGTAGCGATCGGGCGAGCCGAGGTCCTCGAGAAGATTGTGCGCGGCCAGGCTGGCGCGGTCGACCGCCAGCACCTGCAGGCAGGTTTTCATCGCCGCGGCGGGGTCGCTGCCGGCCTGGCTGGCGGCTTGCTCAAGCAGGTGCGAAACATCGGTTTTTTCGGTTGGCATGATGCTCTATTCAGGGAAAACGGCGGTCACGCGGTTTGCCGCGCGACCGCGCGCTGGAAAAAGTCCTGCAGTGCCGCCAGCGGTTCGGCATCGTCGAACAGTCGCGCGCGGCGGTCAAGGATAAGTTGCGAACACTGCTGCCGCCGGCCGGCGTCGCGACCCAGTGCGAGCGCGATGGCGACGTACTGCTGCGTGTCGCCGGCAATCAGCTCGGGCAGCCCGAGTCGTTGCAGCATCGCCATCGACTGGCGGCCGCGCATGAAGCGCCCGGGCAACGTGACCAGCGGCAGGCCCGACGCCAGCGCATCCAGCGAAGTATTGCCGCCCGACCAGTGCACGGTATCGAGCATCAGGTCGCACAGCTGGTTGATGCGCAGATAGTCGGAGCGACTGACGTCGGCCAGGAACAGCACGCGATCGGCAAGCGTCAGGCCGTGCGCTTCCAGTGTGCGGCCCAGCCGCGCGGTGAAGCGCTGACGTGCCGCGGTGGCCTGGCCGGCAAACAGCACCAGTGTTGCCTCCGGGTCCGCCGCCAGCACCGCGGCAAACATGGCATCGTTATCCGGGTGAATCTTGAATAGCGACTGCGGCACCAGGTACAGCGTGCGGTCTGCAGGCAGGCCGTAGTGCGCGCGATCACGCTGGCGGCATGATGTATCGGCAACCGGCTTGGCATAGCGCGTGCCGAGGCCCGGCAGGCGTACCATCGTCTCGGTGTAATGGCGATCGGCATCGGCCGGCTCCATCTCGCCGCAGGACAGGAAAAAATCGATATTCGTGTGGCCGGTGGTGACCGGATGCCCCCAGCCCGCAACCTGCACCGGCGCCAGGCGGAATGCGGCCAGCGTGGCGCAGACCGGGTCCATGCCAATTTCCGGATAGACCAGCAGGTCCAGTTGGTCCGCAACCATGCGTTCGCCACACGCCAGCAGCCTTGGCTCGCTCGCCGGACAGTCGACAAAATGATCAACTGCCGCGCGGATTCGTTGCGTCAGATGATCCTGCCGGATGTCGGTGCAGTAGGCAAAAACCTCGAACCGGTCGCGATCAAGGCCGGTGATCCAGCTTTGGAAGTAATTGCCGGCGGTCGAATCGTAAAAGAACCGGCTGGCAAAGCCGACTCGAATGCGGCGACCGCTGGTATCGTTTGCGGGGCGCGGCAGAAACCACGCCGGCCGGACTGGCTGCAACAGTCGCGCAACCAGCCCGGCATAGCGTTGCTGCAGCGCGCGGTCGTCGCGACCCTGGTAGGCCAGCAGGAAATTGCCGGCCGTGACCTGGCGAGCCAGGTCTTCCGCCGTGAGGTCGCGGAAGCGGTCGATGCCCTGCTCGATCGCCGCCAGGTCGGACTCGAACTGTTCACGTGCGGCGTCGATTGCCGCGACTTCGTCGTAAACCACTGGCAACGCCAGCGCACGATGCAGGGCGGCGTCGAGCTGGGCCGGCCGTTGCGCCAGTATCCGGTCCCACATTTCGCGCGCCGCGTCGGTGTCGCCCGCCGTGGCCAGCAGCGCGGCAAGTTGGCCGAGCGCATCCAGCCGGTCGGGCGCCAGCTGGACCGCGCGTCGTACGCGCGCGATTGCCTGGTCGATGGCGTGGCGCTGCCGGTCGATGGCGGCACGCAGCAGCAGGCAGTCGACCTGATCCGGATTGCGCGCGAGCACCGCATCGAGGGTCGCGATCGCCAACGATTCATCACCGCATTGGATCGCGGCGGTGGCGGCTATGACCTGGCCGTGCAGGTAATCGGGCTGCAACCGGATCGCCTCGCGCGCAAGCTGCAGGGCTTCGGCGGCATCGCCGCGCCGCAGCCGGATCGCCGCCAGGTTGCCGATCGCGCGCACCTGTTTGGCATCGGCGGCGATTGCCTCGCGAAACGCCTGCTCGGCCGCGTCGTCGCGCTTCAGGTCGGCAAGCAGGATGCCGCACTGGTGGCGCGCACGCGCATAGGCCGCATGGCCGCGCGGCACTTTTTGCGCGTAGCCCAGCGCCGTCTCGGCCAGCCCCGCGTCCTGATACAAATTGGCCGCCAGCAGCCACAGCCCCGGGTGCGCACCGGGCAGACCGATGGCGCGTTCGATGGCCAGGCAGGCGTCGGCGAATGCGCCGTTTTGCGCCGCCGCCATGGCGAGCCCGGTCCATGCATCCAGCCGCGCCGGAAACTGCCGGCAGAGGGCCTCATAGGCCGTCTGGGCGGCCCTGGCGTCGCCCTGCCTCAGCAGTTGGGCGGCATGCACCAGCGGATCAGCCGTTTGCGACATGATTCAAGGTGACGGATCGGACCCGTTGCCGCCATCGGCCGGCACCTGCTGCACCATCTCCATCAGCCCATCCTCCAGGTCACGAACATAGCCCGCGGCGTCATTGAGCGAAGAATCGGGCAGCGCGGCACGGATCCGCGCGGCGAGGCTGCCACGCCAGGCCGGGTCGCTGGCCAGGCGGCTGGCACATTCGAGGTATTCGGCGCCACTGGCCACCACGGTGTCGGTCACGCCCAGACCAGCCAGCAGCGACATGCCGCCGCGCTCCGCCGGCAATGGCCCCGCCTGCGTGATTACCGGCAGCCCACAGGCGATCGCATCGAGCACGCTCGGCACGTCGCTGGTCGGCACGGTGTCGAGCACCGCGTCGACCACGGTGGAAAAATCGCGCATGCGCATCGACGACGCCGTCGCGTCGACCATCAACATGCGTTTGAAATCGATGCCGGCGGCCTGGAACACGCGCTGCCAGGCTGGGGCAATATGCGGATTGGGCACCATCACCAGCAACGCCACGGCGGGCTGCGCATCGAGGATGGACTTCCAGATCGCGAGGCAGCGCAGCGACACCCGCTCCAGCGGTGCCAGCACCGCGAACACCACCAGGTCCGCCGGCAATCCCATCGCCGCGCGGCTGAAACGCGGATCCGCCTGCCGTTCGCCGCCAGGCCACGGAAACAGCGCCCGCGGCAGCACCTGCGGTAACGCCGGCAGCACCGTCGCCGCCGCCGGCAATTCGCTATCGCGCGCCGCAAAGCGGTAATCCGCAGGCCGTGCCGGATGGGCTTCATCCCACGGCAGGCAGACCGTCACCCGGGCCGGCCGCTGCGCGATCACGGCGGCGGATTTTTCGTCATCCAGCCTGGTGGTGTCGACCAGCAGGTCGAGATCGTGTGCGGCGATTGCCTCCACCACGCGTGTGCTGCTCCAGCCCGTCATCGACAGCGTGCGGGCGGCGGATGAATCCGGGTCGCCGGCATCGAGCCGATAGATGTATACCTCGAAGCGATGGCGATCATGGCGCGCGGCCAGCCAGGCAGTCATCGCCGCGGCCATGGTGCCCGGCTGCCGGTTGACCAGATAGCCGACGCGTATCGGCCCGGCGCGCCGCGCGCCGGCCTTTTCGCGGGGGGGGCCGTATACCGCCGCGGTGGCGCGCACGCTGCGGCGCATCAGCTGTTTCAGCAACTCGGTATCGGCGTCGATGTGTGGCGCGATTGCCAGCATCAGGCGCAACAGTTCCTCGAGCCCGGCATCATGCTCGCTGCCCTGCCGGTCAGCGCTCAACAGTTCGCCGGCCAGCGCCCGCAATTGTCGACCCTCATCTTCCAGGTCGCCGCTGTCGCGCCGTGCCTGCGCCAGCCGCAAGCGCGCACGCAGGCTGTCGGGGCAGCGTCGGGCAAAATCGCCGGCGGCGGCGATGCCATCGTCGGCGCGACCGCCACGACGCAGCAGGCCGGTCAGCCGCCAGTGCGCAAGTTCGTGGCGCGGGTCGTTGGCCAGCACCCGGCGATACAGCGACTCGGCCGTGCCGGCGTCGCCCCCGTCCTCGATCAGCAGCGCGGCATTGTAGGCAGCTTCGACGTGCGTTTCCTGCAGCCCCAGGGTGCGATTGAACATCGCCAGTGCCTCCGGCGGCCGGCCCAGGTGCGTCAGTGCGAGGCCCAGCGTAAAGGTCGCCTGCACATCTGCCGGCGTGGCATCGACCGCGCGACGCGCGGCCGATTCAGCCAGCTGCCACTGTTCCAGCCCGACACAGGCGCGCGCCAGCAGGGCGTTGACCGGCCCGGGGCGCGAGGTCACCGCGGCGATCGGCTGCAGCAGGTCGACAACTTCCCGCGCCTGTCCGGCCTCCAGCATCAGCGCGGCCAACGCAAGTCGCGCGGCATCGTCGTCGGGCTCTGCCTCGACCGCATGTGCCAGTAGAGCGAACGCCTGCTCGACCTGCCCACGTTCCTGCGCGAGCATGCCGCGCGCGTACAACGCCGGCGCAAAGTCCGGCTGTTCGTCGAGCAGCGCGGCATAGGCGCGATCAAGCTGGCCGCGGATTTCGTCCGCGTCCGCCGTTGCCGCCAGCGACTGGTGCGCTTTCAGCGTCTCCTGAAACTGGCGGTGAAATTCGCGCGCCGGCCGGCTGCCGGCGGGTTGTTGATCGATGCGTGCGATGTCGATGAACGCCTGTTCCAGGGCAGCCGCGTGGCGCGCAACCGACAGGCCGTTCGGCTGGCCGCGCGCGCGCGCGATGCTTTGCCGCAGTTCGGCCAGCCACGCCGGTTCGCGGACGAGTCGGCTGGCGATCGACACGTATTGTGCGACATCCAGCGCGATGGTGCCGGTGACGCCGAGGTGACTGAGGATGCTGTAGCCGGTGCGCGCCGGGGTACGTTCGCCGCACAGGGTGACCACCGGCAGATCGCGATCCAGTGCCGCCAGCGTGGTATCGCCACCGGCATACGGAAAGGTGTCCAGCACGGCATCGGCAGCCAGGTAGCGGTCGCGCAGCGTTGCTTCGTCCGCTGCCGGATCTGCATCGATCATCACCACCTGCGCCGCATCGATGCCGGCCGCTGCCGTCGCACGCCGGATCAGCGCGCGGTCTTCGCCGTCGAACGGCGAGAACGCCAGCACCGCCCCGGGTGTCGCCTGCAGGATTTCCTTCCAGGCGGCGAGGCAGGCCGGGGAGAGTTTAATCAGGCCGACAAACACGGCGAACACGAACTTGCCCTCAAGCCCCCACTCGCGGCGCAATTCGGCGCGCCGGTCGATGGCCGCAGTTGTGCCGGCGGGCGGGACCGGCGACAGCGGGATGAAGCAGGCGTCGAGATAGTACGGCTGCTCGATCTGGTACCGGGCAGAATCGGCCGCTTCGACCAATCGATCGGTCAGCTTGTACTGCACCTGCCGCAGGCCGATGCAGCCGTGATAGCCAAGGTGAGTGACGATGTGACGGGCCGGCTGCCAGGCGTACAGCGCCGGTCGCGCCGCCTGGGTATGCGCCGCCAGGTCCACCAGCAGGTCGAGATCGGCCTCTGCGATGGCCAGCGCAGCCTGCCGGTCGTCCAGCGCGCTGATGTCGGCAAAGCCGGTGGCCAGTTCGCGGAAACGGCGGGTGGTGTCGTCGTGAAAACGCGGATCGCACAGCGAGACCAAGAACACGTCTACGCGGTCCCGGTCGTGTGCGGAAATAATGTCCAGCAGGATGCGGCCCATGACATGACGGCGGAAGTCTGCCGATACATAGCCGACCCTCAGGCGTCCCGGCGCGCGCCGCGGCAACAGACGCGCTTTTTCGCCGCGTGGCAATTGCAGCGCGCGATCAAAACGCTGGTAGCAGGCAAGTTCGGTCTCACGGCGCACATCGAAGTAAGCGAGATTGCCGATCAGCGGCATCAGCTCCTCGGCGGAGGCGTCAGCAAACGGCCAGCGGTCGACCAGCTCCGTATAGCGCCGCTCCCGATTGGCATCGCCAGTCAGGCGCGACACGATCAATCCGGCTGAGACCAGCGCAACGGACGGCGGCACCGCGGCTTCCCAGCGGGTGAATACGTCAATTGCCTCCTGCTTGCGCTTCAAACCAAGCAGCGTACCGAACAGCTGGTTCCATGCGGCGCTGTTGGCGGGGTCAAGTTCAGTCGTGCGCAGCAAGGATGCGACGGCATCGGTGAGCCGGCCGAGTCCCAGCTCCATTTGTGCCTTGTTGTAGGCCGCCGGTGCCAGGCTGGCATCGAGTTCCAGCGCGCGCGCATAGGCGGCCAGTGCGTCCGCGCGACGTTGCAGCGCCTGCAGCGCGTTGCCCAGGTTGTTGTGGGCCTGCGCCAGACCGGGGTTGATGGCGATGGTGCGTTCATAGGCGAGTCGCGCATCATCGAACCGTCCCAGCGCCTGATAGACCAGGCCGAGGTTGTAGAGCACGGCGGCGTTGGCGGGTGCCGCCTGCAGCAGCGAGAGGTAGGCCTGCGAGGCCTCGATCAGGTGCCCGGCATTGTGCAATGCGCGCGCGTGTTGCCAGAGTCGTTGCAGGGCAGCGTTGTCCATGTTGTCGCGATTTCTATTGCGCGGTCAGGCTAGCGTTTGGCGTCAGCGGCAGGTGGCCGGCGGCCCAGGAATGCTCGAGTCGCACCAGTCCATGCTCGCTGGTCTTGCCGCGGATGGTTAGTTCGACCTGCAGCGTGTCGAACAGCCTGAGGCCGTGCGGATCGAGGGTGTGCGCCTTGAAGTGGTATTTGCCCGGCAGCAGCGGATTGCGATGCAGCCGCAGGCAGAAGCCGAATTGCCCCTGGCCCAGGCGGTTGGTGGTGAAGCCGGCCTGGCTGGAAAAGGTGCCGAACACCGGTGTGCCGTCAATCCGCGCCGCACCGGCCATGACCACGGTCGGCCGGTCATCCGGCGCGTGGTAGACGCCGTGCAGCAGGATGTCCTCTCCCATGTCGAGTTCGGCGCAGGGCTCGCCGCGGGCGTTTTCGATCCACAGCGATTCCATGCAGGGGTAGGTCGCCTGGAACTCGCGGGATGGCCGCGCCTCGGGCTGGCCGATGGATTTCTGTTCGTGGTAAGCGAGGTATTGCTGGGTGACGGCAAACGCTTCGCCGCTGGCGCGCGGACGGCCATGGTGGATCCAGATCGCGTTTTCGCACAGGCTCTGGATGTGATACATGCTGTGCGAACACAGCAGCAGCGCACCGCCGTTGGCGCGATAGCTTTCCATCCAGCGCAGGCATTTTTTCTGGAACGATTCGTCGCCCACCGCCAGCACTTCGTCGGTGACCAGCAGGTCTGGACGCAACGCGGTGGCGACGGCGAAGCCGAGGCGGACCACCATGCCGGAAGAATAGGTTTTGACCGGTTGGTCGATGTGTTCGCCGATATCGGCGAAGGCAAGGATGTCGTCGAGTCGTTCGGCAGCCTCGGCGCGCGTCCAGCCCATCAGCGCGGAGGCCAGGAAAACATTTTCGCGGCCCGAATACTCGGGATGAAAGCCGGTGCCGAGTTCCAGCAGCGCCGTGATGCGGCCGTGCACCGAGCGCTGGCCGTGCGATGGCTTCACCACGCCCGCGATGATTTTCATCAGGGTCGACTTGCCGGCACCGTTTTCGCCGATGATGCCCCAGGATTCACCGCGGTGAATGGTGAGATCGATATCGGCCAGTGCGCAATAGCGGTGGGTTGCGGCACGACCCAGTAACAGTTCCAGCACGGTCTTCAGATGACTGCCGGTCGACTGCATCACCGCGTAATCCTTGCCGATGCCCTGCAGGTGAACCAGTGGCAACGCGGCTTCGGAGCTAACGGGAGTCAATGGAACATTCACGGGAATCGGGATGGCGGGTCGCGCCGCTCTTTGCGTTGGACGCTGCAATTATAGTGGACAGGGTTGCCTTCCCCGCGTCCTGAGGGGCGCTCGCCGGCTGCGAAGTCCGCCTAGAGGAAATCTTCGAAATACGGCGACAGGCGCTGGAACATCAAGTAGCCGGCCAGGCAGGCTGCCGCCGCCACTGCCATCGCCGCCAGGTCGCCGGCATACACCTGCGGCCCGACCAGCAGGCTCTCGCGGATGCGGGCGACGATGTGCGCGAGCGGATTCCAGGCGAAATAGTGGCGGTATTCGACCGGAATCATACTCAGCGGGTAGAGGACCGGGGTGAGGTAGTGCAGCATCATCATGGCCGCGTTCACGACTTGTTCGACGTCGCGCAGCAGGGTCTGCAGCGAAGCGAGAAACGCGGCGACGCCGAGGGTCAGGATAAACAGGATGACCAGGTAGCCGAGCACTACCGGCAGGCCGGCCCAGTTCAGTGCCGTGCCGCCCGCGCCGCTGACCGCAAGAACCACGAGGACCGCGGCATACCCGGCAAGATGCTGGACGAACGCGGCGCTGACCGCTGCCAGCACCAGCAGGATTTGCGGAAAAGCGATTTTCTTGACCAGGCTGCCGTTGGCCTGGATTGCCATCATGCCGCGTGTGACGCCATCGGAAAACATCAGCCAGGGCCACAGCGCGATGGCAACGAACAGCAGGTAGCTGTCGGTGCCGAGGTCGCTGGCGCGCGGGCGGAATACCTGCCCGAACACCAGCGCGTAAATTCCCAGCAACAATAATGGTGCAACCAGCGCCCAGGCCCAGCCGGCGATGTTGCCGGCAAAGCGGGTCTTGAGTTCGCGCTCGGTGAAGCGCAACCCGAGTGTCAGCAAATGTCGGCGGGCACTGGTATGCACGCGGGTGGTGGCCGGTTATTTTTTCAGCGTGGTAGGCAGCGGCGGGAGCTCGGGTACCTTCGGGCGGACCTTTTCGAGCGCCTCGGTGTTGACCTTGAGGGTGGAGTCCTCGCGGATCTTCATGATGTGCGCTTCCCACACCGATTGTTCGTAAATGTACTCGGCTTCGCGCATCAGGTAGGGTTTGGCCTCGTCGAAGCTCACTTTTCGTTCGGGCACGATGCCGAGCAGTTTCATCACATGGAATCCGAACTGGGTTTCCACGATACCGCTGATTTCGCCGACCTTGAGTTTCTTTGCCGCTTCGGCAAAGGCAGGATCAAACGAAGACAGCTGGAGGTAGCCGAGATTGCCTTTGTTGTTGCGCTTGGAGATGTCGTCAGAGTAGGTCTTGACCAGTTCTTCCTGCGGTTCGCCCTTGATTAATCGGTCGCGGGCTTCCGCTATGCGCGCCTGCGCCTCGGCACGGGTGCGCCCCTTCAGGTCGACCAGCACATGCCAGATTTCATATTGGGCAGGCGTGCTCAGAGCGTCTTGCTGGGTCAGATAGAGCTCGCGCGCCTTGGGCTCCAGGTTGATCTTTGGGGCGTTTTTCTGCACGTCCTGGCCGCGGTACTTGGCCAGCACCTTGTCGACCTGATTGCGCATCTCTGCCTGAATGGATGGCGTGACATCGAGCTTGCGCGCGCGCGCCTCGCTTGCCAGTGTTTTGTTGATCAGGATGTTCTCGACCATGGTGGCGAGGCGATTGCGGTTCATCAGGAACTCAAAGCGTTCCTTCTCGGGGATGCGGGCCAGTTCGGCCTGCAGGTCTTCGTACGTGACTCGAATGTTGGCGGTAGAGGCCAGCACGGTGGCCGGATCCACTGCGGGTTCTTGTGCAAATGCACTGGCCGCATACAGCAGGGGGCCGAGTATCAGGATGGAGCGGATGCGAGTATTCATAGGGTCTGATCGAGGTAAGAAAAGGAAAAAGCGGATAGCCGGGGCTATCCGCTTTGTCGGTTTGAGTTAAGGAAGGTTCAGCGAATCTGCAGGATACCGCCGCAGTTGAAGCCGTTTGCGACCGAGTCGACCGCACAGGCATCCACCGGGTTTCCGCCCACCTTGTCCCAGAAACGCAGGTTGAGGTAATAGGCCGTGCCGGGGGTCAGCTTGCAGGCGTTGGCATCCGGTGCGCCTGAGCCGACGACCTGGTAGGTGATGTCGTTGTTTCCACTATTGCGTGCGGCGTAGCAGGACCGCATGTTCGTAGGCGGCGCTTCGTTGAAGTCGCAGGGACTGGTGGAAATCGACAGAAAGTTGCCCACATACCGCCCCAGCGTTGCCGGGTTGAAGGTAATGAAGCGATAACCTGTTGCAGGAGCAACAAAGCGGAAGCTCAGTGCCTCCCCCGCATTCATCGTCACGTAATCGACCGGCGACTCACCCGCATATGACGCGAACGCGATATTGTGCTGCCAGGAGCGCGTCAGGGTGGGGGTGGTCTTGCCGGCGCAACGCGCGACGTCAACCGCGTAGGCGTTCAGGTCGGGACCAGCGCCGTTCAGTTGGCCATTGCGAACATTGGGCACGACGTTCGGGAATTTCGACGGAGTCGGGATAACCACGTTTTCCACCGACGTGTCAGCCACCGCGCCTGGGGCGTTAATTTGCAGCGTGACCGCCTGGTTGGTCGGGCCACCGGCATTGGTTGCCGTCACTGTGAATGACGAACTTCCTGCCGTCGATGGAGTACCTGACAGCACACCGGTGGTGGTGTTGAAGGAAAGTCCGTTTGGCGGGGTTCCCGAAACACTCCATGTTACCGGAGTCGTGGTGGAGACGGCAAAGGTGTGGGTGTAGTTGATTCCGACAGTACCGGCAGCCGGTGCGGCGGACGTAAAGGTTGGGGCAGCCGGTGCGTTGACGACCAGGGAATAGCTAGCGGTCGCGTCGGCGCCGGCGCCATTGGCAGCCGTCACATTGACCGTGGCGGTGCCTGCAGTTGTCGGTTGGCCCGATATTACGCCCGCGCTGTGCGAAAGGCCCGCCGGCAAGCCGGTGACGGTCCATGTGATCGGCTGTGCGCCACTGGCAGTAAGCGTAAAGCTGTAATTGACACCGGTGGTGCCGGCGGGCGGGGCGGAAGATGTGATCACTGCCGGACCGGTTGCAGGGTTAACCACAAAGGTCACAGCCTGCGGGGTGCTGCCGGCGCTGTTGGTTGCATTGACGGTGAAATTGGTCGTGCCGGCTGCAGAAGGCGAACCAGACAGCACGCCGTTGGACGAATTGAACGTTATGCCGGCAGGTGGCGTACCGGTGATGCTCCACGCCGGGCTATTGGTTGCGGCGAACGTGTGGGAATAATTGACGCCCACTGTGGCCGCACTGGGCGTAGACGAGGTGAAACTTGGCGGGGTGGTGACCGTGCCGCCGCCACAGCCGCCGGTATTGATCGCAATACCCGAGCTGGAAAAGCTGACGCTGGCGCCGGCACATGCCGCGCCATTGACCGTCACTGGTGTTTGCGCGGACGACGCGGTCGTCCAGGCGACGAAGCCAAGCATCGAGCCGATGCAAAACTTCTTGAATAGGGAAAGACTCATGAATTTGTCCTTAACGTAGAGGTTTTGGTGGTCCCAGATTTTGAGCGCACCTATTATGCTGAACATTTTAACAGGTATCTTGACGTACCCCGGCTATTACTGCTGTGACCAACAACACACTACCCAAGCAGAAAAAGAAAAAAGGGGTGGAAACCACCCCTTTTTTCTTGTTTCATGAACCATTGTTTTGGTTCGATTACACCATTACGGCGTGATCTGACGTGTGTAGCGATGTCCCACTACGCCGCCGTAGGTTGATACAACACCTGCGCGGTTGTAGTTATGGAACATTGCGCCGATGACCGGCAGACCAACGTGCTGACCAGGAGCCACCGCAACCGCAGGCACCGGATTGGTGGTGAGGACACCAGCCACGGTAACTGTCAACGGTGGGATGCTACGCTGGATAGCAGGAGCAGTGTTAGCCTGGAACGACATCAGGAACCAGCCGTTCGGGCCTTGCGTGCTACGCAGCGCCGGGGTGGTCAGGCTGCCCGGGGTGGTCGTTGCGCTGGTCACGAAGGTGTTGAACGGCGACACCAGTGCGTTGGTGTTGGTGGAACCCAAGAGGCTGGATGCACCGAACGGAACCACGTTGGCTTCCCAGCACAGGTTGGAACCAGCAGCGGTCACGACCGGAGGACGCGGCGACGGCAGGATCGTCGTAGCAGCGGCACCAGGAGCGCCTTCTTCACGGTTGTACACAGCTACGCCGTACGGATCGCACGCACCAGCGGTGGTGGCGAACGCAGCGGAGAAGGGCTGGGCAAACGTCGTGGTGGTGATGTAGTCACGCTTGGTCGGGAAGGTGATAACCCAGTCAGTCAGCGACGCCGTGGCGGAGTCGAGAATGAATTCGTTCATCAGGGTGTCACGCATCATGATGGCGGACATTGCATCGCGACCGGCGGCCCACGTGGCGTTGACAACACCGCCGTTGGTGAACACGTTGGAGGTACGCGGGAATACTTCAGACAGCGACGGGGTTTCGAAACCGGCGCGGGTGTAGTTGACCGCGTTGGTCCACTGATCCACAGCCGTCGGCTCGTAGGTGTAGTTCACGCCGGTTGCGCCGTTGATGATGCTGGCGCGACCTGCCAAACCACCCGTCGGAACCAGCAGATGGTTCACGTTCGAGAAGAAACCCAGGGCCGGAACGGTGATGAAACCCGGATCCAGCGTGTCGAGTGCTGCGCAGTTGGCCGGAACACCGTTGGTGCCGTGCTTGATGAAAGCTTGCACAGCAGCGGTGGTCACGATGCCCATTTCGATCATTTCGAAATAGCCTTCGCGGGTACGGTCCAGCGAACCCAGTGCTGCGACGTCAACGTTTGCGCCGGTGTATGCATAGTTCTTGAATGCATTCAGGGCTTGGCCGTTGTCGGTGCGAGCTTCGGTGAACAGGTCGCTCGGGGTTACGCAGGAGTTGTCGTTGGTGACGACGCGGGCGCCGGTACCAGCAGCAGACTCGGTAACGCCACCGGTCCAGACGTCGAACGGCGACAGGAACAAGTTAAAGTCAAGTACTTCGCGGCTGTTCTTGCCTTCCAGGAAGCGGACTTTAACGGCCTTGAATTGGCTCGTCGTGTTAACAACGGAAATCGCGGTGAACTGCGAAGCACGCGAGGTGTAATACGGGTAAATCAGCACTTGACCCTGGCCATCCGGGTTGATGTGTACGGCTTCGGCGGTACCAACTGCGCCGATTGCGCCCAAGCCCGCCAGTACGGCTGCGTGCAAAGACTTCTTTTTGAAGGTATTCATTTTTTGAGATACTCCTTTTAGAGAATAAAGTGATCACTTTAGAAGCTACAACACGACGAGTTTATACCACACAAAGCTATTTTTCAAACACTTTTGTTGGCATGTTCTACATTAAAACAACTGCTTATTGTGACTAACCCTTATACACAAACCACCATTTACCGCTGTCGAAAATCCAGGTTTCGTTGACCAGGGTCTTCAACGCCATCCCGTCCACCGAAAAATCCAGATCCAACACGACTTCACAGACTTCAGGCTTGCAAACCGCTTCCTTGACCTTGATCTTGCGCCAGTACTGCGGATTTACCCTCCCGCGGTAGATTGCAAGAGTCATACCAATCCTGCCTGCCGGGCTGATGTACGTATATGCCTTGTCGATGTCGCCCGCCATCAGCGCATCCCAGCGTTCCTGCGCGCGGGCCGACACCGCAGCCTCCGGTGTAGCCGCCGACTGCCCGGAAAGTCCGGACGCGCAGCCTAGCATGAAAGACATCAAAACCGAGCCCAACAAAATGCTAAATCGCACAACTAATCCAGTTCTTCGGTGAAATAGTTAAAGTGAATTCTAAGATAAGAATCCAGAGGCAAAGAGTAGAGAATTCCAGACAGAGCGTCAACACTTTCAAAACGATTTTCTACCCCTGTGCCTTTTTTGCAACATTCGACAACAAAAGCTGATACCCCGGGTATCAATTTGTTGTTTTGGGGATGTAATTCTGCAGTGAGGGCAGTTTTCTCCGGATCTCTTCGGTGATCGCCCGTGAGTCATCAGCGGTGGTAACCACGGTCGGCGTCACCAGCAGAACCAGCTCCGTACGCTTCTTGCTGTAGGTTTGAGAGCCGAACAGGCCGCCGATCAGCGGGATTTTGGAAATCAGCGGAATGCCCGCCGAACCGACCCCGTCAATTTCCTGGATCAGCCCGGCAAGCACCATGGTTTCACCCGATCCGACGGTGACGACCGTGGTTGCCTTGCGCGTATTGATGGTCGGGTTTGCGGCGCCGGAGTCGGTGGTCGGCGAGCTGACCTCCTGATTGACATCCAGCGTGACGCGGCCACCGGCATTGATCCGCGGCGTGACATTCAGGATGACGCCGGTCGACAGATATTGACGCGTTGTGACCACATTTCCGCCGGTGCCGGTGCCGGTCGATGAGCCGGTATCGACCGAGATCTGCTGGCCGACATTGATTGTCGCCTTTTCGTTGTCCAGCACCATGATGCGCGGCGTGGAGATCACCTTCGACCGCCCGTCGGTGCCCAGAGCCTGCAGCACTGCGCGGATGTCGGTACCGGCGACATTGATCAGCTGCAGTCCCGGCGACGCATTGATCAGCGATCTGACGTCCGGCACACCACCCACCGCCGGTACGTTCGGCAGCAGGCTTGGCGAGTTGCGCAACGACCCCACGGTGTTGTTGCGGGCATTGATGAACCACTCGATGCCGAACTTCAGGTCATCGCTCAGCACCACTTCGGCCACCAGCACTTCGACCGAGACCTGGCGACGCGGCACGTCGAGCTGGCGCAGGGCGACCATGATCGTCTCGTAGTCAGACGGGGAGGCCAGGATCAAGAGCGAGTTGTTGTCGTTGTCGGCAATGATGCGAACATCCTTCGACACCGACACGCCGCTGCTGGCAAAGGAAATCAGCGATTGCAGCGCCGTCTGCGCCGGCGTCGCCGCCGGCTGGCCGGGAACCGGCGCGGTGCCGATCTGCGCCGGCCGCTGCCCCGGTGCCAGGGTCGGCGAACCGGTCGTGCCCTGCTTGTTGCCATAGATCTCGCTCAGCAGTTGGGCGATTTTTTCTGCCTTGCCGTGCTGAACCGAGTAAACATTGAGGCGCAGGCCGCCCGACACGCCACCACTCTTGTCGAGCCGGTCGATCCACTTCTTGGCTTCGTCGAGATAGCGCGGCTGGGTGGTGACCACCAGCAAGCCATTCATCCGCTCGATCGGGATGATGCGCACGATGCCGGCCAGCGGACTTTGCGCCGCGGTGCCGAAAATACGATCCAGGTCCCCGGCCAGCGCCTTCACGTCGGTCGACATCTGGAACAGGCCGACCGAATAGCCGGCGAGGAAATCGACATCGAACAGGTCGATGATTTCCAGCAGGTGTTTCAGCTCCCGCTGGGTGCCGGACAGGATCACCAGGTTGCGCACGGCGTCAAGCTGCAGGCTGGTGGGGTCGGTGGCATACGGAGTCAGGATGCGCACCATGTCAGCGGCACCGACATACTTGAGCTGCACGATCTGCACCGAGAATCCGGGCGGCAGTGCGGCCTTGGTGACGCCGACCTGCGGGGTCACCGAGCCCTTGATGCCCTTTGCCGCCGGCATTACCTTGTAAATGCCCTCCTCGCGCAGCATGATCTGGCCGTTCTGCCGCAACAGCATTTCCAGCACGGGAATCAGGTCGGCACGGGAAACCGCCTTGGACAGGCGAATGGTCACGTTGCCGGTTGTGCCGGGATCGATCGTCACCGACTCCTTCAGGTTATCGACCATGATCGACTGGATCACGGCACGGATATCGGCCGCCTCAAAGTTGAGCCAGAACTCTTCCGCGCCGGCCACGGCTGCGGCAGGCGGCGGCGAAGGCTTGACGAAAGTGCCGGTGCCGGAATGCAGCATCGCGTCCTTGGCGGCGATGCTGCCCGGCGTCGCGGGTGCCTGCGGCGCAAAGGTCGCCATCGACGTGCGCGGACCGGCCGTCAGACCGTCGCGGGCCGGCGGTGCCTTCGCATCCATCGGCCGGGGGTCAACGAGTGCGCATCCGCTGGCAGCTGCCATCAGTCCTGCAAGCAGCCAAACGCTGGCCTGGTTGTTTTTGATCGCCATCACGGTTTTTGTCCAATCATCTGAATTTGTGTTGCGGCGCAGGGTTGCGCATGGCGCCGGCACACGCGCGAAGCCTGCCCCGAACTGGCATGGCACTGGCTGGAATTGCGGTTGCATTGGCGGCGCATGTGATCATTCCTATTGCTGGGGCAGATTCGGGAACCGCCTGCGTCGCTGCGCGGTCGCGGCGGCGTCGGCAGGTGTCGCCGGGGCCGTCACGCGTGCGGTACCGGCTGCATTCTGCGCTTCAAGTGGAGCCGGGTAGCGGCCGGCATCCGACGCCGACCTGCTGCCAAATCCGGGCGGCACCGCAGCCGGCATCGCCGGTGGTGTCGGTGCCGCCTGGCCGGGCGCCGCCGGCTGGGCGCCAGGTGCCGCGGCCGGCGCAACCGTCGGACGCGGCGCCGGCGGCGATGGTGCGGTGCGCAGCGACAATTCCTCGGTTTCCTCGCCCTGCTTCAATACCACCCGCCGTGCTTCCACCGAGTCGAGCGTAATGCCATTGATTTCCTTGCCCTTCCGCAGAGAGTGGGTTTTTCCGCTGGCGGTCTCAAGCAGGAACGCCACGCTCTGGTCGGCATTCACCGACGTGCCGGTCAACTTGAACTGGCCCTTTTTCATCACCGGCACGGCCGCCTGCCCGGCTGACGACGGCCGCCGGCTGGTCGAGAACAGCGGGCGCTCGCCGGTTTCCCTGAACGCCACATCCAACGGCGGCAGCGTGTAGGCCGGCAGCACGGCGACCATGTCTGTTGCCTTGGTCGAGGTGGAAGGCGATGCCGGCGGCGGGCGGATGGCAGCGCCCCAGCCGGTTTCGAAACCAATCACACCGGCCAGCGCCACTGCGCCACCCGCCAGCAGCGCGGTCAGCCCGTAGCGTTGCCAGAACAAATGCACTCCGGCACTCATGACTTGCTTCCCCCGCCGGCCCTGGCCGCACCCGGCGCCGTGTCACCGACAATCGGCGAAATGGCCGATACATCCATTTGCAGGAACAGGTCCGGTTCGGCTACGCCCGTTTGCGGCCGGAAACCGAATGGGGTCTGCGAACGGATCAGCAGGTTGTCGACGAACAAATAGGGCTCACGACTCTCCAGAGCGTGCAGCAGGCGGCGCAGGTTGTTGTGACTGACGCTGATCTGGAAATTGGCAGTCACGGTGCGGTAGGCGCCGTCATCCTTGTTCGGGCTGGCGGTGGCCACGTTCTGCCTGCCGCCGCTCGCCTCGACCACCTGCTTGACCACATCCTGCAATTCCGCCGAGGCCAGCGCCGTGGTGGTGCCTTTGAGGAACAGCTTGCGCACATCCTTTGCCTTCAGCACCTCAAGCGCCCTCACCACCTGCGGACGCTGCGCATTCACCGCGGATTGCGCATTGAGCTGTCTGGTCATGCGGGCCAGGTGCTGGTCGTAATGGCGATGCAGCAGCACCGCCGGCACGGCGATGGCGGCCACCACGCTGCAAACGGCGAGCGTCAGGATCGCAACCGCGAGAATGCGGCGATCGCGCGCCTGATGAGGCAGCCAGGACCGGCTGGAAACTCGCTTCATGGCTGTTTCCGGTTGGCTGGCGGCGCCGCGGGCGACTCGAATGGCGGCGCCGGCTTGGCAACGGGCGGCGGCGCGGCCGCGGGGGCTTCAAGACGCGGATTGGCCGAAACCGCGGCGGCGGGCACCACCGGTTTGCCAGCGGCATCGGCAGCGCCGGGCGCCGCCGGTGCGGCAGATGGCGGCGGCACCGTAACCGTCGCCGCAGCGGGCGGCGCGACAACCGGCGGCGGGGCCACGACCGGCGCGAGCGCGGCATCGGCGCGAATTGCTGCCGGCAGCGGCCGCGGCTTCACCTCGGTTGCGACATGAAACCACTCATTGGTTCCCTGGCTGCCGCGACGTGTCTGCGATTTTTGCGACGCATTCTGGAACATCGGCGACTGTTCCAGCACCTCTATGACCTTGGAGGCCGCCTGTGCTTCGCCGATCATGGTGACTTCGCGCGTTTTCGACGACGATTTGAGATCGAGATTCTGTACCACCGTTGTGTCGGGCGAGATGCGGGTCAATTCCTCCAGCACCGCGAGCACCGGATGG
This sequence comes from uncultured Burkholderiales bacterium, assembly GCA_964417885.1. Taxonomy (GTDB): domain Bacteria; phylum Pseudomonadota; class Gammaproteobacteria; order Burkholderiales; family Usitatibacteraceae; genus UKL13-2. The sequence goes on from CAYQKN010000009.1 coordinate 47,209, forward strand.
GCACCATGTTTCTTGCCGGTGATGTAGTTGTATTCATTGGCCAGCCGCGTGTACTCCTCCTGCAATCGCTGGCTTTGCTGGAAGTCGGCGCCGGCCTTGTCGACCAGCGGAATCAGGGCAATCACGGCCTCGCGCTTCTGCCAGATCGGCAACATCACGGCAAGCAGCGCAAGCAACACCATCAGCGCGATCAGGCCGAGGTTCAGGCGCAGCAGGTTTCCCCACTGCCGGGGTGGCTTGTCCTGCGCCGGCAGCAAGTCAATGCCGTGCCGGGTCAGCGACTCATCGGCGACGCCAATTGCGTCGATTGCCAGCCCGGCGGCGCGCAGTGCCGCCAGCAGCGGGTCGATGACGGCGCGCGCGGCCACCGCCAGCAGCACCTGGATGGTTTCGCGCTGCGGGTCGCGGGAAATGATGCGGACATCGTAGTAAGCCTGTGCGGCAACGAACGGGGTATGGCGGTCCAGTTCGAACCCCATCACCTCACGCAAGTTTTCTGCCGTTGCCGCCGGCAACATGATGGTCCGGGTCAGCACCTGGCCAGCGTCGAGCAAGACGCGCACATGGCCGTTGCCGCCGGCAATCATCTCGCGCACCGCCGGATGCCCGGCAAGCGAGGCGAGCGGCACCGGCGCGCCGGCCACCACGCTCCGGCCCGCCTCGGTCTTCAGCAACGACAATCCCGCGGCATCAACCTTCACATCGGTCACCGCCACTTCGCCGACCAGCCAGCTGACAACGCGGACCGGCACCAGCGCACGCAGCTCACCGGTCCACCAATGCCAGAAATCGGGCGCACGCGCAGCACCGGCTTGCGCCTCGATATTGCCGTCAATGGTTGTCGAATCACTCATGTCTGATTTTCAGGGTTGCCCGGTCGCTGCAGGGGAAATGGGAATTGCCGGCGTTGCGGCCGCAGCCGACGCGAGCCCCTCCTGCCAGCGCAGGAATGTATAGGAGCGCCTGGGGGCCGGCAAGCGCATCACCACGGCCTCGCGAATGAACGCGCCGCCATTGTCTTCTGCTGCTTCGACCCTCACCCGGACGACTCCGTTCATTCCGCTGCCATACAGCGCGGCCGGGGCAAATACCGGGATCGGCTGCCGATTGGCGCGTGCCAGGTCGCGTTGCTTGATGTATTCGTCAATCTGAGCCTCGGTTACATTGGGTATCGCCCGCAACACCTCGGGCGCGGCGAGCTGCGAATTGATGCCGCCCTGGCGCGAATAAATGGTGATCCATGGCGCCAGCCGCTGGTACAACGCCGGGGTCATGCCCATGACCAGCTGCAATTCCTCGATCGACTGGAACGGGGCGTTGGCAGGCTTGATCGGCAGGCCCAGCTCCGCATAGTCGGCTTCTTCGGCCCCTTTCAGGCGCTTCAGCGTATCCGGATCGCGCCAGTCGAGGATCGCGTCCATCAACACCGCCGCCTCCTCTTCGCTCGCGCCCTGCGAGCGCAACAGGCCGCGAATCAGGATTTCATTGCCGACGTTGATATCGATTTTAGCAGACTCGTCCAGCAGGCTGACCTGCATCGGCACCCCCTGAAAGGTCCACGCCTGCGGCACGCCATAGACATTCCACCGGTCCGGAAACTGCGGCGGCTTCATCATTTCCAGCACCGCGCGGTGCACGCCGGCGGTTGCCGCCGCATCCAGTCGCGCCCGCGTGACCGAATTGCCGACTATGTTGATCTCGGTTCGCATCGCATGAATAAAGGAGGACGCGATCAGCATCAGCAGCGTCAGGATCCAGAGCACGATGATCAGCGCAATGCCCCGCTGGGGCGTTACGACGCGCCTGCCGCACGCGCGTCGCATCAGGCTCTCCGTGCGCCGCACTGGCGCTGGAACGCATTGTCATAGCAGCCGGACTCCTCGCCAAGGCGCAGGGCCACGACCAGTTCCGGCACCTCGCGACCGTTGTCGGTGGTCACCGCGATCTTCACCAGCAGCGGCATCCGCAGCGGGAAATTCCACTCGTTGCTCCACGCCGGTTCGCTGGCGTCGTTCTCGGCGCCAAAATACGAAATTTCCAGTTCCTTCACGCCGGCAATCAGCCGCGTCGGCTTGGCGCTGCCCTGTCCGCTCCAGTCCTGCGCGTGCAGGTCGAATACCTCGCGGGTCAGGAACAGCGAGCGCTTCGCATTGGCGCCCTCGCCGTCGTCGGCGACATACAGGTGCCCCCACTGCAGGCCGCCGTCCTTGACGCTGGCGCCGAGATTGAGCGCGGTCACGAATCGCATCTCGCTTTTGGCGCCTTCGAAGGCGATGCGCGATTCGGCGATGCCGCGCCAGCGGATCGGGAAAATCTGCTCCAGCTCCCGGCGCAGGAAGGTCTGCACGATGCGCTGGTGCGAGGCCTCGGATGCGCGTGCGTCGCCGGTATCCCAGGCGCGCAGGCCGACATTCAACGCCGAATAGACCAGGATCAGCAGCACCCCGAGCAGGGTGAGGCCGACCAGCAATTCGATCAGGGTGAAGCCGGCGCCGCGGCGGGTTATCGGCTTCATTGCCGCAGGGCCAGTTGCAGCGTCGACAGCGTCACCGTTCGCTCGCGCTGGTCGTCGCTGGCAAAGGTGACACGGCTTTCGATTTCGTAGAGCTGGGAATGGAACTGCTTTTCAAAATCGAGCGACAGCTGCTCGCGCGGGGTCGGGTCCTGGTACGGCCGGACCGTGACCTGCCAGGAAAAATCATCGTCAAACTTGCCGCTGGTCACACCCTCCTTGAGCGCTGCCTCGACACCGACCGCCGCCAGGCGCGACTCGGCGTACATGGTCGCCCTTGCATAGCGATCCGCCAGCGAGGCGCCGTTGACGCCGCGCGAAAAAATCTGCATCAGCACACCCATCGCCACGGCGAACAGGGTAAAGGCCACCAGCACCTCGATCAGCGAAAAACCAGCACTGGCGCGGCTTCCAGACCGAAATTGCCCGGAAACCCGCTCCTGTGCTTGAGTTTGCATCCGGTTAGCCACGCGGATCCGCGGTGATCTTGTCGTTGATGGTGACGTGGCCGGTCAGCCAGTCGACATCGACTTCAAACGCGCGCTCGCCTGCCGCCAGCGTCACCCGCCCGCCATTGGACGAACCATCCGGATAGAAACGGATGGCGCCGACCTTTTCGGTGATCAGGTCGGCCTGCGAGGTGTAGAGCTTCACCTCCAGCGCGTCATTGAGCTTGTGCACCCGGGTGTCGTTCTGCACCGTGAAGGACCGCTGGTCCAGGTCCAGCGTCAGCACCGCTTCACGCCGGGTATTGATGGCGGCATCGCGCGCCAGGCGCAGGCCGGTCGCCACGGCGCGAACGTTGGAACGCAGTTCGGCACCCGAGACGCCTGAGAAGAACATCTTCGGCAGCAACGTATACGAAAGCCCGATGATGACGATCACCACCAGCACTTCGAGCAGGGAAAAACCGCGTTGGCGCATGGGTCGGCAGCGGAAAAATCATTCCCAGGACTTGATGTCCTTGTTGGCCGGCCCCTCGCCACCCTCCTGGCCGTCGGCGCCAAGCGAGACAATTTCGTACGGCCGGTTATCGGCTCCTGGAGAACGGTAAATCAGGTCGTTCTTCCACGGGTCTTTCAATTCATCGGCGTTTTTGACATAGGGACCATTCCAGCCGGTCACGCCGGATGGCGCCGCCAGCAAGGCCTTCAGGCCATCGTTGGAATTGGGATACTTGCCGGTGTCGAGCTTGTACAGGTCCAGCGCACCGCCCAGGGCTGTGATTTTGCTTTTTGCAATCCGCCCCTGCGCCTGGTCCTGCTTGCCAAAGATGCTGGTCGCGGCCCAGCCGACAATCAGGCCGATGATGGTGATGACGACGATGATCTCGATCAGCGAGAAGCCCTGCGAGTTTCGATGTTGAACGGTTTTTTTCATGATCATGACTCCAGCAAGAAAGTAGACTAAAGCGGAATATCCATCAGCGCGAACATGGCCACCAGCAGCGACATGATGATGCCGCCGATCAGCAGCGCCAGTCCGACAATCATCACCGGCTCGATCAACGCCAGCGCCCGCTTGACGGCGGCGGCGACTTCCCGGTCATAGACGTCGGCAACCTGGTAGAGCATTTCATCAAGCTTGCCGGTCTCCTCGCCGACGCCGATCATCTGCACCGCCAGCTTGGGAAACACATTGGCTTCCATCATCGGTTTGGCCATGCCGCGGCCTTCCTTGAGATCGCGCGAAATGATCTCGACCGCATTGCGGAAGACCGCGTTGCCCAGCGTGTCCTTGAGGATCGCGAGACCGGTCAGCAGCGGAACACCGTTCTGCAGCAAGGTGCCGAGCGAGCGCGAAAAACGCGCCATCTCGACCTTGGCGATCAGGTTGCCCGCCACCGGCCAACCGAGAAAGCGCGCATCCCAGCGCGCGCGATTCTCGGGCTTGCTGAACGAACGGCTGAACAGCCAGACCGAGGCCACCAGCCCGGCGAGCACCAGCGGCCAGTTCTGCCGCAGGAATATCCCCGTTGTCAGCACCACATCGGTGGCAAACGGCAGCGCCTTGCCGGACTGGTCAAAGATCTGCTTGAACTGGGGCACCACGAATATCACCAGGATCAGCACCGAGGCGACCGCCACCACCAGCAGAATCACCGGATAGACCAGCGCCGACACCACGCCCTCCTTCAGCGCCGCGGCCCGCTCCATGTAGTCCGCCAGCCGCAGCAGCACATTGCCGAGCGAGCCGCCGGCCTCGCCGGCTTTCACCATGTTGATGTAGAAACGCGAAAAAATGTCGCGGTGCTTGTCCAGAGCCTTCGATAGCGCCGTGCCGCCGCGCACCTCGTTGCGGATCGCGCCCAGCAGCTCGGATACGCTGGGTTTCTCCGCCAGGCCGATCAGGATTTCCATGCTGCGGTCCAGCGGCAGGCCGGCGCGAAGCAGGGTCGCCAACTCGCGCGTGATCAGCCCAAGGTCATCCTGGCTGACCTTGCCGCGGCCAAACAGCGAGAACGCCTTGCGCGGTGTGCCGCCGTCCGATGTGCCGGGCGCGGTGGCGATACCGCCGGCCAGCACCTCGGCCGCGCGGATCGGGATCAGGCCGGTCGACTGCAGGTGGGCAATGACGCCGGCCTGCGTCGCGCCCTCGACCACGCCCTCCTTGATCTCGCCGCTGGGCGAGACAGCCTTGTATTGGTACATGGGCATCGGTGTCGGTCCGGCGTCAGTCTTCGCGCGTCACGCGCAACACTTCTTCGATCGTGGTCACGCCGCCCACCGCCTGCTTGAGCCCGTTCTCGTACATCGTCTCCATGCCCTCGCCGATGGCGGCCGCGCGCAACTCGGACGAGGTGGCGTGGCGCATGATCAGGCTGCGCAAGGTATCGGTCATCGGCAGCACTTCCATGATCGACTGCCGGCCGTAATAGCCGGTATGCCCGCAGTGCTCGCAACCTTTGGCGTGAAAGAGCGTGACCTGCGGCGAGCGGGTGAAACGCTTCAGATTCATCTGCTCCACCACCTCGTCGACCGGATGGTAGGGCTGCTTGCAATGCGTGCACAGCCGCCTCACCAGACGCTGCGCCTGGATGCCGATGATGGTCGACGTCAGCAGGTAATCATCCACACCCATGTCGAGCAGGCGATTGATGGTGGCGGCCGCGTCGTTGGTATGGATGGTCGACAGCACCATGTGGCCGGTGAGCGCGGACTGCACCGCGATCTGCGCCGTTTCCAGGTCGCGGATCTCGCCGATCATGATCACATCCGGATCCTGCCGCACGATCGAACGCAGCGCATTGGCGAAGGTAAGGTCAATCTGCGGCTTCACCTGGATCTGGTTGATGCCGGGCATCTGGTATTCGACCGGGTCTTCCACCGTCAGAATTTTCACATCGGGCTTGTTGAGCCGATCCAGCGCGGTATACAGCGTGGTGGTCTTGCCGGAGCCGGTCGGGGCGGCCACCAGGAGGATGCCGTGCGGCTGGTCGAGCAGGCCGATGAATAC